>JAEMPT010000129.1 GCA_022759165.1 Thermoprotei archaeon | reverse complement strand
GGAGTAGGTGACAAGGTAGTAGTCTCAGTGAAGAAGGGAATACCAGAGATAAGAAAGCAGATATTTCCCGCCGTGGTAATAAGGCAGAAAAGGCCCTATCGTAGGGCTGACGGTACCTGGGTGAGCTTTGAGGATAATGCGGTTGTGATAATAACTCCGGAGGGAACATTGAAGGGTAGCGAAATAAGAGGGCCAGTTGCTAGAGAGGCAGTGGAAAGATGGCCAAGGATAGCGAATATGGCCTCAATAATACTATGATGGGGTGAAAAAAAGATGTCAATTACGAGTAGCATACATCCTAAAAAGCAAAGGAAAAGCCTTTTCAACATGCCTAAGCATTTGAGAAAGAAGGTTATATCAGCCCCTTTGTCTGAAGAGTTGAGGAACAAGTACAATGTGAGGAGCTTGCCTGTTAAGGCAGGAGACACCGTTAAGGTTGTAAGAGGAGATAATGCCGGCAAAGAAGGCAAAGTTACAAGGGTCAATAGGGGAAAGGGATGGGTTTTCATTGAAGGACTAACGAGAGAGAAAGCAAACGGAACTCCTACATTTATTCCTATACATGCGAGTAAGGTCGTGATCACAAAATTGGACCTAAAAGATAAAGAAAGGAAGGCGATGATTGAAAGAGCCTCTGGTAGGCCTGTTGAGGCTGAAGAGGAAAAGAAGGAAGGTGAAAAGCAGTGACAAAGATGGGAGGAAGCAAGCATCTTAGGAGTTACGAGGTCCCAACATTTTGGCCTATAAGCTTGAAGGAACGGCATTGGGCAATAAAGCCAGGACCGGGTCCCCATCCAATAGAAAGGGCAATTCCTCTTGGTATGCTGATAAGGGATGTAATGAAGCTGGCATCAACCGGGAGGGAGGTGCGCAAGGTTCTTTCAAAGGGTCTTGTAAAGGTAGATGGAAGGATAAGAAGAGACTACAGATTCCCTATTGGAATAATGGACGTTATTGAGATAGTCCCTGCGAAAAAATATTATCGAATCGTACCAGACGAGAAGGATTTCATGAAGCCAATCGAGATAGAAGAGGGGGAGTCCAAGGTTAAGCCCTTGAGAATAGAAAATAAAACTACAATAAGGGGAGGGGTAATTCAGCTTAACTTATTTGATGGCAGCAATATTCTGGTCCCTAAAGAATCTCAGCTTCCATTTACGGGACAGATAAGCACGTTTTCAACAATCCTGGTTAAAGTACCAGAGATGGAGATCATCGACTACCTCCCGCTAGCAGAGGGAGCCTATGTAGTTGTAATGGGTGGAAAGAACGTAGGGACGAGAGGTAGGATAGCGGAGATAAGGAAAGGCGCAAGGAAAAGCTCCAGCCTCGTTACAATAAAGAAGGACGATTCTTCACTCGTTCAAACAAGCTTAAACTACGTGTATGTAGTAGGTAAAGATACACCAGTCATTAAGCTGTGAAAGGTGATTTTCAGTGACAGAATTATTATCGCATAACTTGAATGAAAGGATATCCGCAATAGTCGAGAAATGGGAAAAGGCTCCAATGACGAAGCCAAGAATGACAAAAGTAACTGTAAACGTAAGCCTGGGACAAGGAGGGGAAAGGCTAGCGAAGATAGCGCAGGTGCTTAAAGAGATAACTGGTCAGGAGCCGAGCTACAGAAAGGCTAAAAAAACCATCAGAGATTTCGGTATAAGGAAAGGCGAAAACATAGCGGTATCAGTTACTCTTAAGGGAGAGAAAGCGGAGGCATTCTTAAGGAAAGCTCTTGAAGCTGTAGGGAATAAGATCAAGTATTCCAGTTTCGATGATTATGGCAATGTATCGTTTGGGATAAAGGAGCACATAAGCATTCCAGGCGTTAGGTACGACCCAGAGATAGGGGTATTTGGAATGGATGTAAGCATAACTATCGAGCGGCCTGGATACAGAATTATAAGGAGAAAGATAAAAAAGGCCAAAAGGATCCCAAGGAGGCACAGGGTCAATAGAGACGAGGCGGTGGCCTACTTGGTATACCATTATAATGTAAAAATAGTATAATGAGGTGAACAATTTGACAAAGTATGTTACACCGAGAGAAAGAAAATATGGGAAAGCTGTAATCAGGTGCCAAAGGTGTGGATCTAGGAGAGGCGTTATAAGGCGGTATAACATCTATCTCTGCAGACAATGCTTCCGGGAAGTTGCCTATGAAATGGGGTTCAAAAAATATAGTTAAGGGGTGCCTCCAAAAATGGTAGTTGTAGATCCGCTGTCTAATGCTTTGAATTCGATAACTAATTGTGAAAGAAGGGCGAAGAAGGAGGCAATCATTGCACCCGCCTCTAGAATGATAATCGAAGTGCTGAGATTGCTTCAGAGAGAGGGGTATGTAGGAGAGATAGAATATATAGACGATGGTAGGCAGGGGAAGGTAAAAGTTCAACTTTTGGGGAGGATAAACAAAGCTGCAGCTATAAAGCCTAGATACAGCATTAAGAAAGACGAGCTCACTAGCCTCCCGCATTGGATAAAGAAGAAACTTCCTTCAAAGGAAATAGGTATATTGATAATTTCCACTCCTATGGGTATAATGACGGCTAAGGAGGCCCTGGAAAAAGGAACAGGAGGAGTCCTTCTGGGTTACGTTTATTGAACTGAGGGGAGCCGCGTTGGTCAAGGCAATAAAATATAGTAGAACAGTCGAAATTCCTGAAGGCATAAAGGTTAGCGTAGAGGGCAAAAGAGTATCGGTAAGTGGTCCGAAAGGAACCATAGAGAGGGACTTTTCTCACGCTATCGGGGTTTCTATCAGTATAGTTGAGAATAAAGTAATGGTAGAGGCCAATTTCGCTAACAGAAGGAAAAAGGCCTTAGTTGGAACTATCGCATCGCATATTCAGAATATGATAGATGGCGTTAGGAACGGATTTACTTACAAACTAAAGATAGTATTTTCGCATTTCCCAATATCCGTAGAAGTGAAAGGTGACAAAGTTCTAATAAGGAACTTCCTAGGGGAAAAGTCGCCCAGAGTAGCGAAGATATTCCCCGGTGTAACTGTGAAAGCTACCAAGGAGGACATAACAGTAGAGGGCATCGATATTGAAGCTGTAGGACAGACTGCCGCAAATATAGAGGCGGCGACCAAAATAAGCGAGTTCGATAGAAGGGTATTCATGGATGGAATATACATTTATGAGAAAGGTGGTTGACGATGAGTGAAATGAAGAGGTTAATGCAGAGGCTTAAAAAGAGCAAACCCCAATTCCACAGAAGGTTGTTTCATGAATTCGCTAAGTTCAAAAACAGAGACAGTTGGAGGAAGCCAAAAGGGATCGATAATCCTATGAGGCGCAAGCTAAAGGGTACCCCTCCAACCGTAGAGATAGGCTATAAGAACCCAGAGATCATAAGGGGCCTTCATCCTTCAGGGTTGCGTCCGATAGTTGTGGAGAATAAATCACAAATAGAGAAGCTAGATCCGAAGAAGCATATAGTTTATATAAGCAAGAGGGTAGGTCTAAGAAAGAAGCTAGAACTGGTAAAATCCCTCAAAGAAAAGGGCTTCAGAATAGCTAATGAGGTGGAGGCGAAGGAGGTTGAGTGACTTTACGCTCCAAAAGAGGTTAGCAGCTAAGGTCCTAGGCGTGGGCGTCTCAAGGGTTAGGATAAAGGCTACTAAGGATGAAGAACTCGAAGAGGTCGAATCCGCCATCACGTTGGACGATATAAAGAAATTAATAAAGCAGGGGATAATAGTTGCCGTACCTATTAAGAAGAACAGCAGGGGAAGGTGGAGGAGGCTTAAGAGCAAGTCAAAGAGCGAGAGAAGAGGTTACGGCTCAAGAAAGGGCAATAAGAAGGCAAGGTCTGAGCCAAAGGAAGCTTGGGTAAACAGGATAAGAAAGATGAGAAGGTACCTAAAATATCTGCGTGATAAGAAAGTCATCGATGCAAAGACTTACAGAAGATACTACGCATTGGCCAAGGGAGGAGCTTTCAATTCACTCTCCACTCTTAGGGCGCATTTAGAAAAGGAAGCGTCTACGGCTAGGAGGTAAAGCTAAAAATGGTAGGCGGAGCAAAGTATAAAGTCGCTAGGAAGAGGAGAAGGGAAGGAAAGACTAACTATAGAAAGAGGTATATTCAGGTTCTTTCTAGGAAGACTAGGTTAGTCGTGAGAAGAACAAACAAATATATTGAAGGAAAGATCGTGGATTTTGATCCTAAGGGAGACATCGTGAAAGTATCGGCGCACAGCATAGAGCTTGGGAAGAAGTTCGGATGGCTCGGTTCCTTTAACTCTACGATGGCTGCCTATTTGACGGGCTATTTACTGGGGAAAAGAGCCCTGGAAAAGGGGATAGGTAGTGCCGTGCCTGACATAGGTTTGAGGTCTCCGGTGAAAGAGGCGAGAATTTTCGCGCTTTTAAAGGGTGCCGTTGATGCTGGATTAAAAGTTCCGGTCTCTGAGGAAGTTTTTCCGAGCGAGGAAAGAATAAGGGGAGAGCACGTGGCGAGCTATGCGAAGAGCTTGAAGGAGACCTCCCCTGAGAGGTACCAGAAGCAGTTCTCTCTCCTTTTGAAGAGAGGATTAGAACCGGAAAATTATCCAATCCACTTTGAAGAGGTACTCAAAAGGATAAAGGAGAGCAAATGAGGGGAGTGAGCGAAGTGGCAGTAGAAGGGGAAAAGGTATCGCTAGAGGAATGGGTTCCAAGGACAAAAGTCGGAAGAATGGTTAAGGATGGTAAGATTACAAGCCTAAAGGAGCTGTTCGAGCAAAACCTCCCGATACTTGAGCCTGAGATAGTAGACTTCCTACTTCCTAACCTTCAGCATGAGGTAATAGATGTTGGTATAGTGCAGAAGCAGACCGATGCTGGAGAGCTTTCCAGGTTCAAAACGGTTGTGGTAATAGGAAATGGCGATGGCTTCATAGGAATAGGCACAGGGAAGGCAAAGCAATTGAGGTTCTCTATAGAAAAGGCAATAGTGAACGCTAAGCTAAATATAGTGCCAGTGAGGAGAGGATGTGGTAGCTGGGAGTGTTTGTGCGGGACATCCCACAGCGTCCCGTTCAAGACCATAGGAAAAAGCGGCAGCGTAGAAATGATCCTATACCCTGCTCCTAAGGGAACAGGGCTGGTGGCAGGAGACATAGCAAAGACGGTTCTCAGGCTAGCCGGAGTAAAGGATGTTTGGTCAAGGACGTTCGGAGAAACTAGGTCAACGTATAACTTTGCGAAGGCAACCTATAACGCTTTAAAGAACACTTATAAGTTCGTCACCGTTGAGGATTGGAGGAGGTAAGAGGGGACAAGTAATGGAAGCTGAGAGCGGCGCTCTCCAACAGAAAAAGGGCAAAATCATAGCGATAATTAGGTTGAAGGGAAGGGTGAATGTAAAGGAAGAAGAGGAAAGGACTCTACAGATGCTGAATCTGCGGAGAAAGTACAGCATGGCAATTTATCCTGCCGATCTCTCTGGCTTGGATGGGATGCTAGACAAGGTGAAGCATTTAGTTACATGGGGCGAGGTAAGCGAGCCCACTTTGGAAAAAATCCTGAGGAAACGTGGCAGGCTTCCAGGAAGGAAGAGGCTTAACGATGAGGTCGTGAAGCAGCTCTTCAACGTTGAGTCTGTAGCTGATCTCGCCTCAAAGATATACAGGGGGGAGATCGTCCTTCATAAACAGGAGAAAATAAAGCCCGTTTTCAGATTACATCCCCCGAAGGGAGGATTCAAGAAGAGTACAAGAAGGACATACGAGAACGGCGGTGAACTCGGTTACAGGGGAGAGGCGATAAACGACCTAATATTGAAAATGATTTGATAGGTGGTATCCGATGGTGGTCAGGTTCAGGAGAAAGGTCAGGAAGCTCAGGGGAAGGACTAGGACGATGGGATGGGGTAGAATCGGGCAACACAGAAAGAAGGGATCAAAGGGTGGAAGAGGAGCCGCGGGAATGCTGAAGCATAAGGAGAGCTGGATGAAGAAATATGCGCCCGGGTGGATAGGTAAGCATGGATTCACCAGCCCTTATGAAAAGAAAGAGCCTCAGCAAAGCATAAACCTCTCGCAGTTGGAGGAAATGCTCCTAGAAGGTAAGGCAGAGTTCGTACAAATGGAAGGAAACAGATATGTGATAGACCTTGGCAGTATGGGGATAAGGAAATTGCTGGGTTCAGGTAGGATAACCGTTCCCGTCAAGGTGATTGTAGAGAGGGCTAGCGAAAAGGCAGTTGAGAAGATAAAAAGCTCGGGTGGAGAAGTGCAGGTTCTACAGGAAAATAGCGAACAATGAATGAGCGTGTGCCTTGATGGGGATTCTAAACGTTTTGGCTTCAATGGCTAGTTATTTTCCAACAGTAAAGAAACCGGCCAGGAAGCAGAGCCTATCTAGAAGGCTCCTCATAACTGGGGCCGTCTTAGTGCTTTATTTAATAATGGCGGATACGCCGCTTTACGGCGTCACAGTATCTCAACAGTCTCAGATCTCGCTTTTCCAGATCCTTTTCGCCGCTAACGTTGGTACATTAATGGAGCTCGGTATAGGTCCTATTGTAACCGGGGGTCTCATACTGCAAATTTTGGTCGGCGCGAAGCTCATAGATCTGGATCTCAGCGATCCTGATGACAGGAAACTATTCACGCAGGCGCAGAAGACACTCTCTCTTCTCTTCGGTGTATTCGAAGCTCTCGCTTATGTCCTAGCAAGCAGATATTGGCCTTACGTTGGAAACCCAATAACAGGATCCGAAGCCTCATGGGCTATAAGGATAGGCGTCCTTCTCCAGCTCACATTCGCAACTTACCTCGTCATGGTATTCGATGAGATGTTGCAAAAGGGCTGGGGAGTTGGGAGCGCCATCAGCCTTTTCATATTGGCTGGTGTAGCGAAGACCATGTTTTGGGACCTTTTCGGGTACACACCGATGTATTCCCAACAGGTAGGATTCGTGCCATATTTAATACAGGCGAGCTCTCAGGGTAACTTGACCAGCATAGTTGTCAGAAACGGGTTCCCTGATCTAGTAGGATTAGTAGCGACGATAGTAGCGATAATCATACTGGTTTACTTGCAGGGAATGAGGGTTGAGGTACCTGTAACGGCGCAGAAGTATGGAGGGATAAGAAGCAAGATACCTTTGCAGTTCCTCTACGTTACTAACATCCCCATCCTACTGATAGGAATAATCGTCTCTGATCTGCAGCTGTTCACCAATGCCCTAGCCTCGATATCCGGTACTTCGAATATTGGATATGAGATATTGAAGTCAGCGACATACTATTTCAGCCCACCAAGAGGATTTGTCTCTGCAATCGCTGACCCCGTGAGGTTAGCTATTTTCTCCGTTTCATGGCTTTTGCTTTCTGTATTGTTCGGATATATGTGGGTGGAGATAGCTGGGCTCGGTCCATCTGAGCAGGCGGATAGGCTGATAAAGGGAGACCTAGACATACCGGGGGTTAGGAGGAACCCGAAGGTATTCGAAAGGATGCTTGCCAAGTACATATATCCGCTAACAGTGCTCAGCAGCCTAATAGTAGCAGTTATTGCCATAGTAGCGGATCTCTTCGGCGCTTATGGTTCTGGGACAGGGATCCTGCTCGCCGTCGGTATAATCAACCAGTATTACGCTATGATAGCCAGGGAAAGGGCGCTGGAAGCATACCCGATACTGAGCAGGATAATGGGAGAGTAATCGCGCTTTTTCTTTTTCAATTTAGTAACTGGAGAGGAGCCTATATGGAAAAGGCAAACATAAAGACCCTGATAGTAACGGGGATCCCAGGCGTAGGGAAAACTACGGTGATCAATGAACTATCGAGCATATTGAAAGTAAAAGGGATACAATCATTCATAGCGAATTTTGGGGACTATATGCTTAAAACAGCGCTTACTGAGGGCCTGGTTAGCTCCAGGGATCAGATAAGGAAGCTCCCTCATAGGGTGCAGATAAGGCTTCAGAGCTTGGCGGCGAGAAGCATTGCCGAGGAGGCAAGAAGAAAGCTAATCGAGGGAGGGATTGTTCTCGTTGATACTCATGCTATAGTGAAGACATCGTCAGGGCTATGGCCTGGGCTTCCAAGCCACGTTGTTACGGAGCTGAACCCCGACGTTATAGTAGTTGTAGAGGCTTCTCCAGAGGAGATATACAGGAGACAGTCTGAGGACAGGACGAGGGACAGAAAGGATATTCAGGAGAAGGGTATCGAGGAGATAAAAGAGCTACTCGCTTCAGCGAGGTACGCTGCGCTATCGAGCGCAGTCCTCGTTGGTGCAAGCGTACTTCATGTGCTTAATGAGAGGGGCAAGGTGAAGGAGGCGGCGGAGTCAATATTAAGGGTTATAGACACCATCTGAGTGCAGAAGATCCCCACGGGTGACTCCTATGGTAAGGCCGGCCATGAGGAGCACCACACATGCTAGGATCAAGGTGAGGACGCCGGGAGGCAGCCTTGTTTTGCATATTAGAGAGAGAAAGAAGGGAGAGCCCACATGCGCTATGTGCGGGAAACCTCTCAGAGGAACAGCCTCTGGCCCAAGCAGCTCCGTTAGGAATGAACCGCTCTCCAGCAAGAGGCCAAACAGATACTTTGGAGGAGTGCTCTGTCATCGTTGCCTCTCAAGGTTGATAAAGGATCAGGTGCGTCGGGCAGCTTTTTAGAACCTTTCCTCTATTTCTTAACTTTATTTGGGGTTTAAGGGGGCGTAAGTCCCCTTCCGTAAGAGAGAAAATAGATAGCCTCCTTATAGAAATGCTTTTTTAGTTATAAAAAAATTATTGAGAAAATATATGGATAGCCGAGTAAAGGAAAAGATTAAAGAGATACGATCCTCATTCAAATTGAGGTGAGGATGCCCCGTTAGTAAGGACGGGGTAGTTCACTGTTAACAGAGGTAGTTATAGCTTGGAAAAGAGAGGTGCAGTTATAGCGATAGGGGGTCCACCTGGGAGCGGGAAGACCACTTACGCTATTAGAATAGCGGAGAGGCTAGGATTTGAATACAAGAGCGCAGGGATGATATTCAGGGAAATGTCATCAGAGCTCGGGATGAGCTTGATCGATCTAAACAGGATGGCGGAGGAGGAGAAGTGGATTGATTATTACGTAGACAGGAAAAGCCTAGAGGCAGCTATGAAGGGGAACATAGTGATCGAGGGGCACCTAGTTCCTTGGATAGTGCAGAGCGTAGCGGACCTGAAGATATACTTTTACGCCAGCATAAATACCAGGGTTAAGAGGATAGCTAGCAGAGAGGGAAGGGATGAGAAAGAGGTCTTATTTGAGACCGCGCAGAGAGAGTACAGTCACGCGCTCAGGTTCAGGAAGCTTTATGGAATAGACATAACCGACCTTTCGATTTATGACTTAGTCGTGAATACTGATTCCTTGAGCATAGAAGAGGTAAACTCTATAGTAGACAGGGTCGTTGAACTTTACGAGAGAAAAATGACAAATGGAGCCGGGGAAAACAAATTTACTATTAGACACTAAAGAAGCCCTGATTTCTTTTTAATTGAAAAGTATGAATACAGCCCATATAGAAAAGTTTTTTAGTTTTCCAAAAAATACTTCTAGGCAGACCTAGCTGACGTAGCTGGGTCTTATCCGCGTTGCGGGAAACTCAAGCCTGCGGATGGGAACATCCACCGCGAGGCGGTGATCCTAGCCCGCGAGGCAAGGGGAGCTTGCGAACCTCAAATAGAAAATTATCCTAGCTTAGGAGGTAGATAGCTTTGCCAGCAGTTGAGATCGGAAGAATATGCGTAAAAACTTACGGAAGAGAAGCAGGAAGAAAGTGCGTAATCGTCGATATAATAGACGAGAACTTCGTCGTAGTTACGGGTCCAAAGAAGCTGACAGGAGTAAGGAGAAGGAGGGTGAATGTGGGGCACATAGAGCCAGTTGATGCGAAAGTGAACATTGAGAAAGGGGCAAGCGACGAGGAAGTTGAAAAGGCCATAGAATCGAGCGGACTGACTTCGTTCATGAGAGAAAAGGTTAAGATCAACCCCTCTCAGGTGATTTGATTTTTTAGAAAACTTCACGGTCTTCTTAGTAATTTAAAAATTTTTCTTCTTATAGCGGTTTTCCCATGACCGAAAACCTTAGATTTGAGTTTGTTAGATGAAGGAGCATAGAAGGGATGGCACCATGGAAGTTTTAGCAAAAGATGCCCTGAACATCATAGATGAAAAGCTTGCCCAATTCTGCAAGGAGGGTAGAGATTGGGTAATCAGGGTTGAAAGCTTCAAAGCCCTTAAGCCTCTTCAAAAGCCAGAAAGTGAGACCTTGGAAGAGAAGCTGCAGAACGGGATACTCGTTATAGATAAACCCCCCGGCCCTACGAGCCACGAGGTTGTAGCGTATATAAAAAAGATGCTCGGAATAAAGAGAGCCGGTCACGGCGGGACTCTAGAGGGAGCGCTTCTCCCGGAGAAACCCGAAGGTGACCGGCGTTCTTCCTGTAGCCTTAGGTAAGGCTACGAAGGTAATGCCGCAGGTCGTGCACAGTATAAAGGAGTACATATGCGTGATGGAGCTACATGGGAAAGTGGAAGAAGGAGAATTGAAAAAAGCTGCTATGGAGTTCGTTGGAGAGATCTACCAAAGGCCTCCAGTAAGATCAAACGTGAAAATGAGGGTCAGGAAGAGGACTGTGCATGAGCTTGAAGTTCTCGAAGTGAAGGATAGGTTTGTGCTGATGAGGGTCAGTTGCGATGCAGGGACTTACATGAGGAAGCTCTGCCACGATATCGGGCTTTTGCTTGGCGTGGGGGCACATATGAGGGAGCTCAGAAGGACCAGATCTGGTCCATTCACTGAGGATATGAGCATAACTATGCAGAGGCTCAGCGAGGCCGTATACATGTGGAAAAATGAAGGCAAAGAAGAGGAGCTTTTCAACCTGATTTATCCGGCCGAGGCCCTCTCATGTGGTCTCCCTATAATCGTAGCAAAGGATACGGCAGTTTCTGCCTTGGTGCACGGAGCACCACTGGGGGCGGGAGGCATAGTTGCGCATACCAAGGACTTGAAGCAGGGCGGGGCAGCGGTCGTGCTTACTGCTAGGGGGGAGCTCGTTGGAACTGCTATGATCTTGAGGACAGACATGGAGAAGGCTCTTTCGGAAAAAAAGCCAGTGGCTAAGATGAAGGAAATAGTTCTTGAAAGGTCGCTGTATCCCAAGACATGGTGATAATTGGATTGAAAACCTTCACGAAAAATCTATAAATAAAAGAAAAAGAAGATAAATGAAAAGAATCAGTGCGAGAGTACGCGGCCAAGCTCTTCCTTATACTTATCTATGTTTTCTGTAGTGCATGGGTTAAAACCTCTCAAGGAAGAGAGCTCTAAACTTATATATGCCGATAGCCTGTAACCGTAGATAAGCTCTTGGAGAAGGCTATCTCCTTTGAGCTCTATATAGCCCGTTTTTCCATTAAGAGCTTTTGAAAATGCCTCTATGTAGATGTTCCCCCAACTATACTTACCTGTCACGATAAATATTCTGTTCGGGTCGCCGATATATGGAAGAGCCTCCACGACGTTGTGAGCCGCCTCAGGCAAGAATTCGATCGAAGAATAAAGCTTCGAATTTTCAGCCAAATCGTTCTTCAGCCTAATGGCGACTGAAAAGTAGGGCCTCGAAACGATGAGGATGGGAGGAGATATCATGAACCTCTTGGCCAGCTCATTCACCTGATGCTTCAGGTCCTCCTTAAAGATAACGATGGAATCATCTAAGCTTTCAGCCTTTATGTTAGGAATCTTGTAGTTCGAGGTTAGGAATGAGAGTATGGAATAAAGAATTTCTGGTAGGTCTAGCCTAGGGAGGAGGCCTTCAGATAATCTCAACGAGCACTTCCCCGAAGCTATAGACCTAGAAAGGAGTTCCCCCCCGCTCGTCACGATTATGCACCTCGACGCAGAGCATGATTGGTTGAAAACGGAGAGAGTCTCCAGGGTGTTTCCAGAATAGCTTACTACGAAGATTAGATCCCCCTCTCTGGGTCTGAAAGGGATTCGATCGTCTTTCAAGCTCAAAACCTCGAAGGGCCAGGAGTAGTGATTAGCTAGGTCAGATAGGAAATCTCCCACTATCCCGGAACCACCCATACCTGTCACGATTATTCTCTCGAGCACATCTGGAGCATCGCACTCAGCCTTTTCCCCTGTTCTAAGCCCTCGGATAGCGAGCTCCTGCCAACGTTCTAAGGTTTTTTCAAAGAAGTTCCTGTCCATCAAAATGCCTTCCCTCTTTTAAACGTTGTCAAATCTATAGATTCATGCGGTGTAAATAAAAAAACATATTGGTCAGCATAAGCAGAGAGCTGAGGTAGCATGAGGTCTTTTTGGAAGAGGGATTATGTAGCCGCTTCGGCATTCACCGTTTTGGCAGCGGCGTCGCTGTTGCTGACGGTTGAGCTTCAAATATCTCCCCAATATATGGGCTTTCTCCTTTCTACTTTGCTCATTCTCCTCGCCTTGTATAACTGGGCGAGAGTCGGGGGGAACTATGATGCTCTTAGAGATTCAAACGAATTGACACAAGAAGTGAAATCTGATGCTATGTTGGAGAAGAGCGAGGCCGAATTGAAAGAACCAACGCTTCAGGAAATTGAAGCACCCGCTGAGAATGTGCCTTTGTCAGCGATGCAACCGAGTTCCGAAGAAATTTCTATTGCGAAGGGAGAAAGCGAAAGCATTTCGGCGGGGTCTACTCAGAATTCGAGGGAAAGCGTTTCCGTTGGCATCGAGCTCAGCGCCGGGATTACAGAGAAGAGCGCAGATAAAAGCGAAAGTAGGGATAATGCAGTTGCCCCCCGGGAAGCGAAGGGGAAGAGAGAGCATGCGAGAGTGAAGCGTTCATCGATTAGAAAGGGGAAAGTTAAGAAAGCTGTGAAAAAGGAGGAGGCGACGGCCTGAGCGGCAAAAGGAAGTATAAAAGAACTATGATTTTTAGTGCGCTTTTTTGTTTTTCGCTTATGATTCTTTACAGTTCTAATTCCAATAGATGAGAGGAACCAATGAATCGCTCCAGGTGAACCCTCGCCCTTAAGGGCGAAGAGAGGTTATAGGTTCGGTGCAAAGAGTCTTAGCCCATCCCATTCACCTATGAACATACTTAGGTCAACGATCTGAGCTTTTCCTTCAAATTCTTGTTCAGCATTTGAAATGAAGTACGGGGTATCTGATTCAATTACTACTGCTCCTCTTTTCTTAAGATATTCCTCTAGCTCAATCGCTTTCCTCATGAGCCTTTCAGAGTGGTTTCTCAAAGAAGATCTCACTGCTTCATCTAAAATGAGCTCTTTATAAGCGAGGGCAACCCCGTTCCTCTTCCAGCCAGATAGCAAAAGGATCGTCTCCATAGCCCGCGTTGATGGAGAAAGGATCATATAAGCCGGGTACCTAAAGAGGTTGAAGATCTCGTGCAGCCTTAAGAAGAAAAGCGAATTTTCGATCCCTTCATTTGATAAAGCTCTCAGATGATCCTCCTTAAGCAGAGATCCTCCGTTATTCCTTTCGAGGAAGGAAAAAGTGGCATCAACGATCAAATAGCCGAAACGTTCCGCTAAAGTTTCAAATATATTAGCAGGGAGCGACTTGCCTGTGGGAAAATTCGGGTCGCTCAGATAAGCTATGCATCCATGCATATCATTGTCTTGCAGCAAAAAATCAACTTTGTTCCCCCTTATTATATAGGAACGCATATAGGCCAATCTCTTCCCCATGAAGGCGGAGATGGAAGAAAGCTCTGATTCTCCTAAGGTTGGAGAGAGAGTTGAGATGCAGTTGAGACCAGAAGCGATCAGCATCTGGGAGAGAGGGAACTCCGTCATGACTGTAGCCATGATCCCAGGTTTGCCTTCAATCGGCTTAAATATGAAATATGGCTCACGTATCTCCTCCTCCGGATCTCCCGAAGAGAGGAGCTCGGCGAACTTTTCCTTAAATGCTATTCCTAGGCGAAACATGTTAGCTCAAATTAATAAGCGCCATAGGGATATTAAAAAGAAACGTGGATTCATCCGGGATGATCGGCTTTGCTGAAGATAGATAAGAGGTATAGCTGGAGGTTCGCTTTTTCGCTGGCAGTGGCTTTGGCGATCATAGTAGTAAGGCAGATCGGCTTGCTTTCGCCCATCGATGCACATGTATATAGCTATTTCGGCTCTAGCGAAAGCACTGCATTAAAGATATTCACCGAGACGGCCAGCCTCTATTCATTTTCTGCCATCATCGCCTTGCTCCTTGCATATCAGTTCTTCAAGCTCAGAGGCTTCAAACAGACTCTACTGGACTTCATCTCAGCCTTCATTCTTTCTTCCATTCTAACTTTGTTCATAAAATACTTCACAGCGGTTCCTAGGCCAGGTCAGCCCGTTGTAACGAATTCGCTCTTCTCTTTATTATCAGACGTTTACTCCTTTCCCTCGGGTCACACCTCGAGGTCCTCGGTTGGTGCATATTACTTGTCAAAGAAGGGTAAGCTCTGGGGGGTCGTCTCTTGGATCTACGTGTTTTTGATAGCGTTTTCCAGAATAGCCCTGGGAGTCCATTGGTTCAGCGATGTCATAGGAGGAATTGCAATAGGATTTTTGAGCGGGGCAACCGTGGACCTTCTCTCTCCATCTCTCCTCGAGATCTATAGGGTAATTTTCCGGAAAAGGGTGATACGTCAGCAAAACATTCGAGAAAAGTGATGGCCTTGAGCGCTGAAGGGCAGGTAGGCAGAGTGGTATCGGGAGCTTTCTGGCTCTATCTCTCCTCTATCATCAGCAACCTCCAGGGATTCTTCTTCTGGATGATAATCTCTAGGCTGGGCGGGGGGGCAATAGTAGGGATCCTCTCAGTCATAGTAGGCCTCTCATCACTTGTGGGCGGGATCCTAAATTTTGGTATCTATACAGGGCTTAGCAGATTCACAGGATACTGCCTAGGGAAGTCTGAGGATTCAGAGAGATGCGTCTCGGAGTACCTGTGGACAGCTGTGGCATTCTCCCTGATCTTTTACGGCATAGGCAGCGCGGCAATACTCGGCATCGGCTTCCTTTTTCCCGGTGCTTATGGATATTCAAGGAGCATGATGCTCTTCGCAGCGATCTTCAACTTCATAAGCTTTCTGGGAGGATTCAGCACATTTCTGCAGAGCTCCCTGCAAACTAAGAGGATATTCTATTCTGTAGTCATATCGATCGCTGTTAAGTTCGCCGTTGGAATTGCTCTGTTTGAAGTGGGTTACGGATGGAAGGGAGTTGCCATAGGTTATATGATGAACTCATTACTTCAAGGGATCATCAACGCCTACCAGACTCTAAAGCATATAAGTTTCAGCCCTTCTTTTAGCCTAGAGAGGCTGAAGGAGCTCCTCAGAGCAGGGATCCCGAGCTGGCTTCCAGGTCTCATATCTACGATAGGTCAATGGCTCGGTGTCCTAATACTATATGGTTCTATAGGCAGCCTGGAGACTGGGTCTTATTATATCGCCTCCCAGCTAGCTAACGTCGTCCTAATGATATCGAATACTATGAACGGGCTCCTCCTCCCAGTCCTCAGCGGAATGGCGGATGGGAGAAAGAGGGTTGGCCTAAAGGTTTTCAGGCTAAGCTTAGCCCTCATGATGCCCATAAGCGCATTCGTCATGTTTTACCCAAAGCTTTTTCTAGGGCTCTTCGGAGAGGACATATCAGGAGGTTGGTTGCCTCTCGCTATACTTCTACTTTCCTCCCCTCTCGTCGCTTATAGTAGCTTCACGACTAGCCTTTTCTACGCATATGGGGATTACGGTTCAATTCTGAAAGGAGGACTTATAACAAACATCCCTAGGGTTGCTCTCTACTTCGTTCTGGCCCCGATTTACGGAGGCGTTGGTGTAGCTTTATCGGTCGTCGTGGGCACGGTTACGGGAACGATCTACTACTACGTGAAGGCGAGATCCGTTGGAATATACGCGGACGCGAAAGGCGTAGCTTTAACCTTGGCGGTGCCGTACTCTCTCTCCATCTTAGCCTTCATTTTAAGATTGAATTGGATCGTCGGGATGCTTTTGGTCGGGTCATCCTATATCCTTTATATAAAGGCCAAGATCATCACAAAGGACGATTTGAGGGAGATAGGGAAGGCGCTTCTGGGGAAGGAAAGAGCCTCTCTCTTATACCAGAGGCTAAAGCCGATATTGGAACCGCTTATGGAGTGAGCGGAGAAGACGAGCTAAATAGAAAGATGCATAAAGGATTAGGTTAAAGAGCCTTCCCCGCAAAGATAACTAAGCTTGAAGCCAGGACTATGAGCACATTATCGTCTATGATCCCAAATTCGTACCTCTCCACTATAGAAGCGACAAGCGAGGCCACGACGCCGAGAGGGCCTGCATAAATGTAACCAATGGGCACCATAACCGCAGCCATCGCGAGATTTCCCGCCCAATGCTTTACTCTCTTCTTGAAAAGCAAGTTCCTCACAAGACCTGTTACTCCATCTCCAAAGCTAACAAGCATGGGAGGAAGCATAGCTAAGAAGGGATCTCCGAGGATCGACCAAAGCACGAATATCGCTGTACCCCAGGCGAAAGCGAAGTTGACTTCATAGGCGTTTTCCTTTACTTGGAACCAATACATAAGATAGTTTTTCCTCATATATAGGAGGAAGAATCCGAGTCCCCAAGCAGCAACCGAGGGGACGATGGGGTAGTTGAAAACGAAGGGAACGATCGCTGAAACGATGCCACCGATCGATATGTGAACTATTTTCCTGTTCAAGTAAGCGGCCCTCTTTTCCTCAAACCCCTTGTCTAAAAGGTATCCGTAAACCCTCTTCGTCAGAAAGAATATGATGAAGGCGGAATAGAATAGAAGAACAATTGAGATCTCAAAATCGCGAAGCAATAAGCCCAATACTATTCCCATACAAAGCCTCTCCTTTCGATCATTTTCTATTTGCTTAGTATAAATACCTTAAGGAGAAATTTTGAAGTAACAAAAAAATTGGGAAAGTCTCAGAAAAGGACATGAAACATTTAAATAAGAACTCCTACAAATAATAATTTAACTAGGTGAAGCTCCACTTGCCTTTTACCCGCAAGATAATAGCTGCCGACCAAAGTCTAGCGGAGGAGTTGCTCGAACTAGCGAGGAAGAAGAATACTAGCCTCTACAGCCTTACAAACAGGACCATCGAGACCTACCTGAACCTTTCGAAGGCTAATGTAGGGGAGCCCGAGGATGCGGCCTTGGAGCTCATACTACTCAACACAATGAAGAATTTGGGATTTCATCTCGCTCCGCCTGAGGGGTCGCCTGAGGAGCTTGAGCAGCTGGGGAAGGTTTTGTGGCAACTTGCATCAGTAAGGCTGAGGTCCGTTTCCCCGGAGAGGATAATGGAAAGGCTCGCTGTTCTCCTCGTCGGAGATAATAGAGTTTTTCCCGAGTGGGAAGGGGAAAGAAAGAAGATCGTAATCAATACATCCTCAAGCAGCGATGAGGAGGAAGTTGTCTACAGGCTTTTCACAGGTATCGCAAGGGCAGCATCAGGCGAGGGTGAGAAGTGGGAGGTGCAGAGGCTGGAAGGAATATTGATCTTAGTCGCCCCTCCTCAACGTCAAGAGAAAACTGAGCCCACGGGCTTTTTTACTCAGCATATTCATTGACAAACGTTTCTATACAGTAAAGCTCGTTGTTTAGAAGCTTTTTCAGGAAAGTCCTAGTGGAATATGAGACCTCATCGAGCTTCTGCGCCTCCTCCACATCGAAGAACTTTACATCGGCTGCATCGCTTCCTGCCCTTGGCGTGCCCCATACGTTATCGAACAGAACGTCGATGAGAAGGTAATGCCTCCTAACCATGCCGCCTTGGTCGTGGACTATGAGCTCGTCCACGTTCACAATGCATTTCGGCTCCCCCTCCAGACCCGTCTCCTCCATTAGCTCCCTCTTCACTCCTTGGTATATTGTCTCCCCCCATTCCAAATGGCCACCAGGTATCGCCCACTTCCCAGCCTGCGGCGGCGTGCCTCGCTTAACAAGAAGAATCCTTCCCTTGGAGTCGAAGATCACCGCCCCGACCCCGATCTGAGGCCTTTTATTCTCCTCCATTCGCTTTTTCCCTCCTTTCCTCTAAGCTCTTCGCCTCGATCGATGCAATGGAACTTTTCGCATAATTCCTAAGTTCCTCGACGTTCACTTCGAATGTGTACCATGGTTTCTTCTCTTTCTTTAGGACCTTTGCGAGACGGCAGACGTTTAACCCGATGTTATATGAATCTATCACGGCAGCGCTATTATCTAGGGAATCCTCATATGAGTGGTGGTACGCTAGTGCCCATGCAGGTATATGGCAACCGAAGCTATTGAAGACATCCATGAGATAAGATATGGCTGTCGAGGTCCCCGCGTCGTTTCCCGTAGCTATGAAAGCCGCAACCTTCCCATCAAGCAAGCTTCTCCCGGAATGCAAGAGCATGTTCTCTAGGCTAGTCATCCTATCTATGAGATTCTTAACCTGCCCTGAAACCATGTACCAATATATTGGCGTAGAAACTATTATCCCGTCCGATGATATGAGCTTTTCAGCGAGCCTATTGAAATCGTCCCTTATTACGCAGGGGAACCTGCACTCCATCACGTCATCGGAAACGCATCCTATGCATGGCTTTATGTTGTAGTCAGCTACCCACAGAATTTCGGTTTCGCAACCGAGGTCCTTTGCCCCCTTCTCGGCCACGAAAGCGAGCTTAGCTGAGTTCCCATACTTTCTGGGCGAACCCTCGATTATAACAATTTTCGCTTCATCCATTTTTCCTAATCCCCCTTTCAGTAAGCATTTTTTCGAGCCAAGCTCTTTCTCTTCCCATAGTCGTCTCCTCTCCATGCCCTGGTAAAACGAGGGTATCGTCTTCTAATGTTCTAAGCAAAAGCTCTAAGCTCTTCACGATCTCATCATAGCTCCCTCCAGGGAAGTCAGTGCGACCTATAGAACCGCTGAACAGAGTATCTCCAGTGAAGGCTATCTTTCTATTAATGAAGAATGTGACGCTCCCCGGTGTGTGCCCTGGAGTCTTTAGAACCCCAAGCGAAAAGCCATTGCCTGCGCTTATCTCCTCAACATATGAGAGGTCTATGTCCGGCCTGAAGCTGCAATCGATCCCCCTAATGCCGAGGCTCTCCATAGCTTTTCTGTTTAGATCTAGGAGAAATTCGTCTTTCGAGCTCATTGCTATAGGAGCGCTGTATAGATCCGAAGCATGCCCGGCGGAGCAGGCATGGTCGAAGTGCCCGTGAGTTAAAGCTATCAATTTAACATTAAGGCCCTCCTTTCCAACGAAGTCTAAAAGGGAGGCATCATCCTCCCCAGGGTCAATTATGATAGCAGATTTATCTTCTCCATATATTATGTAGCTATTCGTTGATATGCGTCCGTGGGTAATCTTAATGATTCGCAAACCATTCGCTAAGAACTCCTTCGCTATGAATGCCAATATATGACACCATCGTTTTTAGTGCCGTAATTCAGTTAATAATTATTGCAAGGTTGGGAAAAATGCCCGCAACGTCTAAGACTCAGCTCATTGAGCTGAAAACATCAGAGAAAGTTGAAATCGTGGACATAACTGAAAAGGTTGAATCCCTAGTTAAAAGCTCTGGAGTGAGAGAAGGCATATGCGTGGTGAGCGTCCCTCACGCCACCGCTTCCGTGATCCTGAACGAGAACGAGCCTGGCCTATTGGAGGACATAGTTCGAGAGATCAACAGGCTCTTCCCCCAAGAGGGGACATATATGCACAATAGGATCGACGACAACGCCTCAGCGCACATAGCTGCATCTTTCCTCGGAAATTCCAGGATAATACCGATTTCAGGGGGGAGGCTAATCAGGGGGACATGGCAGAGCGTTCTCTTCGTGGAGCTTGATGGTCCGAGAGAGCGAAGAACGGTAGCAGTGACGGTCATGGGTGAATGACATGCTGATTGAGATGGGGGAGGAGAAAAGAAGGATAGTTGAAAGAGTGGAGAAAATAGCGAAGCTTCTATACCCCAAGGCCGGCACACATGGATGGGAGCACGTTGAAAGAGTAATGGCCATTTCCCTTAAGATCGCCTCGGAAGAGAAATCCCCTGTAGATGAGTTCGTTCTTAGGCTTGCCTGCCTTCTCCATGACGTCTCTAGGAGGAAGGGGAGCGCTGACCATGCAGCAGAGAGCGCGGAGGCAGCGGAAGAAATTCTGAATGGGTTCGGACTGAAAAAGGAGGAGGTAGAAAGAGTTAAAGAGGCTATACTATCCCACAGCTTTTCAGGAGGAAGATCGCCTAGGACATTGGAGGGAGCTATTCTGAGCGACGCCGACAAGATCGATGCCCTCGGGGCTGTAGGAATTGCTAGGGTCTTCGAATATTCCGGGGAGAACGGCAGAACACTGGAGGAAAGCGTGAAGCACTTCTATGAGAAGATACTGAAGCTTCCTTCCATGATGCTTACGCTCCCCGGCAAAAGCATAGCAGAGGAGAGAGCGAAGTTCGTTAAAGAGTTTTTATCTAAGCTTGAAGAAGAGATCAGCTTTGGAAAGGCTGAAAGCTGAGGAAGAGGATTTTCAAAATGCTCACAAAGCTTCCTAGAAGCTTCTACGAGAGGGATCCATTGATAGTAAGCAGAGAGCTATTGGGAAAATTTTTAGTGAGAAGAACAGAGGAGGGGGAGATCGTTGGGAAGATCGTGGAAACGGAGGCGTATATAGGCCCTCACGATAAGGCTTCGCATACGTATAAAAATAGAAAGACGAAGAGGACAGCTGTTCAATTCGGGGAAAGAGGGCATGCCTACATATTTAGAATATATGGCATATATCACTGCTTCTGCGCAGTCGTCGGTCCAAAATATGTTCCAGCAGCAACGTTGATAAGAGCTGTGGAGCCCGTACAGGGCATTGAATTGATGAGGAAGAATCGTCAATTGAGAGGGGAAACGCCTATAACTGAATTGACAAACGGCCCCTCCAAGGTATGCAGAGCATTTGCATTGACCGATGAGCTAAACGGTATAGATCTATGCGGCGATGAGCTCTTCATCTGTAGTGGGGAAGAGGAGAAATTTGAAGTGGGAACATCGAAAAGGATAGGAGTTGACTACGCTGAAGAGTACAAAGACGTTCCTTGGAGATTTTTCATAAAAGGGAATAAGTTCGTCTCAAAAAAGCCAAGAGAATAGTTAAAGCTCGCGCATATTTTCTAAGATATCGTTCCATCCCTTTGATTAAGCTTAGAAATCGCTATGCTCCAAGAGTCTCAAGCTTCAGGAAGAGCTAAATATTGGAACATGATATAGAAATAGGAGGAAACTTTTCTTAACATGGATGGAGGCGATCGAGATTTGAATGAAAAAACAGCGGTTATAGTAGGAGTAGGGACTGGGATGGGAAGATCTATAGCCCTTTCTCTGGCATCGAAAGGTTGGAACTTGGCTCTTCTCTCCAGAGATGCAAAGAGGACGGGGGAGATCTGCCATGAGGCTGAAGCTAAGGGGATCAAGTGCTTCCCCATCGTTGCTGATGCAATGGATGAGGGCTCATTGAATGAGGCAATGAAAGAGGCGAAGAAGAGGCTCGGAAGAGTCAGAGCCTTAGTGTATAATGCAGGAGGGTTCTTCACATTAGATGGAATAGAGAGCCTAAGCTTGGACCTACTGGACAAGGCCTACCTTCTCCACCTCAGAGGGCTCATCCTATCGGTGAAAGCATTGCTTGATGATCTGAAGTCCAGCAAGGGATCGGTCGTGGTTGTAGCAGCATCTCCAGCTACAATTGTAGCCGGAAACGCTGCATATGCTTCAACGAAAGGGGCACAGCTTTGGTTGGTGAAAAGATTAGCCAAGGAGCTCCTGAGCTATGGTGTTAGGGTTAACAGCGTTTCCCCAGGTCCCACGACCCATGATCCTTCTTCGCCATCGGACCTGGAAGTTAAGCTCGGAACATATGATCCTAGGCCTTCCTGGGACGTTGGTGAGGCGGTCGCATTCCTGCTGAGCGAATCATCTCCCAGGTTCACCGGCGCTAACTTAATAATGGATGGCGGTCTTAGCATACCGGCTGACTGAGGAGATGAATCTTGCCCCTAGGCAAAAGGGTGGCAGTCGGATCTGATGATCTGTATTTGTCTGCGAGGGTAGCTAAGGAGTTCCTCGAGTCCAATGGCTTCGAAGTCATAGCAATGGGATCGTTGAAAACTGGAAAGCCGGAGCCCTGGCCGGAAGTGGGAAGAGAGGTTGGTGAAGCCGTTTCTTCGGGCATAGCTGATTGGGGGGGTGTGGTATGCTACACTGGGACGGGGGTCGCAATAGCAGCTAACAAGGTCAAGGGGG
>JAEMPT010000090.1 GCA_022759165.1 Thermoprotei archaeon | reverse complement strand
GGGATGGCGGAGATGTGAGCCCCGCGAACCAGCAAATGAGGCTAAAGGCGTAAAGCCACCTCTAAACGCTGGAAGCCTCGTCCTTCATGACTGGGAAGCTCACAAACCTCTCTATTCATCTCCGCCTTAAAAGGCGGGGCTTTCGGTTGTAATTCAATAACCTTTTTCTCCATCTGCACTTTAAAAGAATAGGCTTTCAGTTATAAGTCAGCCATACACGAGTACTATGAATGAATATACCGCGAGCAGAATGGCTGGAGGAATCGAGCAAAGAGCGGTAACAATAACGTCTTCCTTATTCCTTGTAGAAATAAAAGCATAAATCACCTTATTAGCTAAGGCCGCAGATATAGCTAGCATTGATCCAACGCTAATTACTCTTAGCGTGATCATCCCGCCAAGCGAAAGAAGCGATAGAACTGTGGCAAGGGCATTTACAAGACCTCCAACGAATGAAGTCACGAAAACAGCATATATCCCACCAGGACTTGCGACGAACCTAACTATCAAAAGTATCGCCATGTAGAGGGAAACTCCAACAAGTGCCAGTTTTATGTTTAGAGGGCTGGATATTGTTATCGCATTTCCGCCTTCTTTACCGTTCTCAAATCGCACTGATACTATGTACGAGATTACATATATTGTTGCGAGCGTTAGCAATATGCCTATTGAGAAGATCTTGGCAAATTGAAAATATTCAGCATGTCCTAAGAAGGCATAAGCGCTGATCAGAACTATGGTTGCTATCCTGATAACCATCGCGGAATTGTCGGCAGCAATAACTAAGGATAACATTTTAATGGGTATATTCATCTTGAGTAAATTCATGAGCGTAGCCTCGCTATTCATAAGCCCGCCTAAAAAAGAAACGATTGGCAGAGATTTCGCTCCTACGATTTTATATGCCATGTAACTTATGTACGATATTGCTAATACGAGAGCGAAGAATACGTATAGTCCCTTTACGCTTAAGCCTATGATGCTGTAGTTCGTTCCGAAGGCCAAAGGTCCCAGTATAAAGAAGACGAACCCAAGCTCTAACCCCGCAGAAATGTCCTCATAGCTTAACCTCTCTATTGATGCTGTTAAGGCCTTCTTTATAGCCAATATTCCCGCTACCAAAAAGGTGAGACTCATCGAAATTACGTAGAACCCGTAGCCTGTGAGGAAGCCTACAATGAAAGTTAAGACGAACACGAAGTAGCTGGTCAGTCCAGTTATGCCTAAAGTGAACATCCTTAGACGGATATAATTAGCTAACAAAACGAGTACATATATCACTGCGAAGAAAGAAATGAAGACCTTTGATAGGAAAGAGACGTCGATCTTCCCACTGAGAAAAAGACCTATAGAGGTGCCCAGCAAGCTCATTAGGCCGTAGGTTCTTACACCGGGGATCTCTTCTCCCATTTTCTCTTTTTCTGCATGCTCTAGCCTAACTTTATATCTTTCCAGACCAAGCAGACCTCCCTCGAGAAAAGATATCAAAAACGTGACGATGATTTCTACATCGCTTGAAGTGACTTGGAACGATATCAAAATCGATCCTCCTCAGCCGGGATTCTAGGACTCATCCGTCTACGCGTCATCGATAGGGCATTCATCATTAGTAGGACCTTCCCATATACTTCTAAATAAAGATATAAATTTTACTAAATATATTTAGCTCTTTTTACTTTCTCCATATTTCAGCGAATCGATTGCCTCTAAAAGACCTGGAAGCATTTTCGTGAAGCGTTCCAATGGAATGATGAACGGCCTCTCCAATGGGTATGCACCTCTACGTAGATCAATTTTTTTGCTATCCTCACCTGCTGACTCTAATTCCGAAATAAGCCTAAGCTTGATTTCTTTATCTCCTCTTTTTTGTAGCGCAAATAAATACCCCATAATGGAAACGATATCTTTGTTTTCGAAGCGTTCCGCTTCTGCTCCCCAGCACTTTATGTCTACCAAAGCGTAACCTTCTCGAGCATATGACTCAAGCTCCTCGATGACGCCTGCTGTCTCTTCGCAAGGAACATTTAGCCTGATATCTAAAATTTTTTCATCTTGGTAGTAGTTTAGGCCAGCATTTGTTAGCCTTTCAATAATCATCGAGTGCGAAATGTAGTCCTTAGAAAAAACCGTTAATTTTGCCCAGCACTTGCACCTCATTACCCAGCACACCTTTCAATATCACTCAGACGGGGATAACGGCTTCATAGCCGTTAGGCTCACACCTTCTAAGCATCATCATCGTGTGTTTAAGCATATAGCGCTCAGTAACACAGGCCTTCCTCATTGATCAGACATTGGCACATTATCATCAACGCGCTTCCTAAATTTCTGCGATGAACTCGAATGGTCTTTTCCGTACCGATGGAGTATAGGTTCCTGCATCTATTCGAATCTATTCATGTCATCTGCAGGACACCCAGAGCACTCAGAGATCCCCCCATTTAGCTTTTTTTGAAATGTTGCATCTCTTCGCATCCAATGCTTAGAGGAATCAAAGCTATCTTAAGCTCAACCCCGAGAACAATTAAAACAAGGAAAACTTATAAACCATACCATCATCACGTCTAAAAAGGCGAGTCTTAAAGGCGTAAATCTGTTCAGATTTATCTTTTTCCTCATTAACGATGGTCCTTTAACCTCAAGACTCTCTTTGAAAAAATTTTGGGTGCTAGCCTTATTATGTCATGTTTCTTTTATTTTTTTAACAATAGTTGCATCAAAGATGGTGAACGAAAGTGAGCGGTAGCATTTTATTCATTGGTACAGGAGCAGGGGGAAGCTCAGGTTCAACTAGGTGGAGAGCATCAACGCTTGTGGAATTGCCGGATGCCCTTTTTCTCGTAGACTGCGGCGTTGGGTGCCACTATAGGCTAAGCGACAGGGGGGTCCTTCCAGATATCGATCTAGTATATGTGACTCACATGCACATGGATCATTTTCTCGGCCTTCCAGAGCTAATATTCCAGGCTCATATGGAAGGGAGAAAGGAGCCGCTTAAGATAGTTGGCCCTGAAGGTATAGCGGAAGCTATAAGGGCCGTAGGACCGCATTTATTTTCTGACATCAATTTTCCGTTGCAAATAGAAACGGCTTCAAATGGTAAGACGATAGTTTTTGGGAGAGCGAAGCTACAGGTTATGGAAGCATGCCACCTCGTCCCTAGCTACGGCTTGAAAGTATCTCAAGGAGATATCAGCATAGGCTTTTCTTCGGATACGCTTGAACCCTGTCCCGGACTAGCGCCAATGAAGGGAACAAAGATCCTAATTCATGAAGCTACATGCGACGATAGCT
This sequence comes from Thermoprotei archaeon, assembly GCA_022759165.1. GTDB lineage: Archaea > Thermoproteota > Thermoprotei_A > Sulfolobales > Fervidicoccaceae > ARK-14. The sequence continues at coordinate 19,142 of JAEMPT010000090.1, read as the reverse complement.
ACACTGAATTGTGCAGGAAATATGGTCACAGTACTGCGAGGCAAGCCATTGAGGCCTCTTTGAAATTCGATAGTGAAGTGGCTTTGCTGAACCATATAGATGAAAGATTTCACAACGTAAACGCAACTGTGAAAAACCTATTGAAAGTGAGCGAAAAACCTCTCGCGAGAATAGTTAATGATCTTGATAAAGTGCTGCTTAAATAAATTTAGTCAACATTATCGCTTAATATTAATGCGAAAGGCTTTCATTTTCAGGCAGAAAATGGTTCAGATCTCGAGCTTTGGCGATAGAGATGAAAGAGTTAGAAAAAGGAGGGAGATGGAGGGCTGAGCTCGTAGGCTATTACGTTGAATCGATCGCTCTTTGGGAGGGAATGGATTGCTCTCCATCCTTTCTTGGGGTCAAGATACTCTCAGAAAAAAGAGGAGAGGCTAAAATATATCCGGGTCACAAGTTTTACCCCATCCTCATCGGATCGGAAAAGCTGCACGGTAAAAAGATTTTCCTCAATTTTACGTATTCACCGAAAACCATACTAGGAGTATTCAACGGGGAGAACGATATCTGCATAGGGGGATATCCTCCGACGATAAGGGAATCATATTTGGTCGTTGAAGGTATCGTAGACAACACTCTCCCAGGCAATCCGACAAAGCTCTATCTGATTCTCGGAAAAGAATGGGTAGACGAAGATAATCTACATCCACTTAGTAGGGCTACCGGTCTATTGGTGGAGTCGTTAATAGAACTTAGCAGGATTGGAATTGGGGATAAAAAAGAGAGGCTGAAGGCATATTCTTTTCTTCTCGAAAGATTGGGGAAAGTTACAGCGGACTCAAAAATTTTCGAGGGCCTAAGTGAGGCAGAGAGGAGAGCTAGGGAAAATGACAGGCTTAATTGAAATGGTGAAGCGCTCAGTTGCTTTGGCGATGATATTGGAGCCTACAGGTTGGGGGATTGCAGGGAACGTTTCCCGTTCTAGAGACCATCCGGATAAAACCATTCAGGACTACATAGTGCTTGGCTATGATTTCGCTGAAAAACTTGTCGAAGAAGCTGCAAAGGAAGACGGCAGCGGTTATGCGCTTTATTACCTGATAAAGGAGCATATGAATAAATTCGGTACAAACCTGGCTTTAGGAGAGATATTTCTGTTATATTTAAACGCCTATGGTTCTATAAAGATGGGGAGTTTAAATCCAGATCGAGCAGCCGAGGGAGGCTCGTCGCTCATATATAAGATGTGGGCTGAAAGCTACATCAATTCGATGAGGTTATGCAATCTTACTTTCATAGGAAGGTTCTCATTTTCTGGTATGCCATCCCTAACCCCGATGATAGGCTCTAAGAGCATTAAAATGAGGCTAATAGACCTGCTTCGATTGAACATCTTTGACCCAATTTCATATGAAGCGGCCAGGGGATTTCCATATACAAGGAGCGTTGCTGCTGAGCTAAAAGGAAAGCTTCAATGCGGTATTCCAAAGTCCGAGGATATTGACTTCATATTCAGAGAGCTTTGTTGCCGATATAACGATTTCCTGGTTTACAGAAAAAATGGATTAGATGCTTCAGAAATAGCTAGACTCAAGTGTTGCGCTGGCAAGAAAATCAGCGAGTCTCTCGGCTCGATTTCGGACTTAGTTGCTCTAGTCCTTTTCTATTATTTTCTCAGCTGCGAAGAGAGGGAAGAAGGTTATGACGAAGAAAACTCTGAAAGACTTTAGCGAATCTGAGCCGATGCGGGATGACGAGTGCGCCAGCTTAGCTGAGATACTAGAGGAGATTGAGGATAGATTGGGGAAAATCGAGGCTAGGCTAGAAAAGATAGAAGAGGCGATGCAAGAGCTGAAGGGCCGCAGACAACTGTCGGGGACCGGGATAGATGGCATGGATGTGGCATTGAAAACCTTGAAAGAAAGAGGATTCCTTAGAGAAATAGCCGATCTCTCAAAAACCAGGGAAAGGGAACAGATAGTTTCCAGGTTGAAGGGTTTAGGTGCGGTTGAAATAAAGGGAACGAATGACTCATATATAGTCCATCCAAGGAAATTCGAGGAATTCGTGAAAACCTTGGAGGAAATCGATATAAGCGATCCCGATGCAGTCAGTGAGAAGTTGGGAGAGCTAAAAGATCTATTCTACGAGATGCTACGAGACGGGCTCGTTTACTTCGATGTGAAAGAAAAGAAGTGGAAAGTCATCCTTTAGAAAGGGAAGGCGACGAGATCCCTGTAAAGGTAAAGCCTCGTTTTTCGGAAGAGAGGATCTCTCTTTAGCTCGGAGAGGAGAATCTCATCGTCATCGTGGATCTCACAAACGCTGCCCTCTTCTGCAATCATTCTTATGGCCTTCAACTTCCATTCTCTTGGAGAGATATCCTCTTCCCTGAATTTGAATTTGTGAATGACATTAACGTTTATTCCCATCTCAGAGAGAAGCTCGATCGTATTTCTTTTCTCAGAAATATGCCTCCCTGTGACCACGATTATCTTTCCGCGATGTGAAGCCTCCTCGAGCATTTGAATGCCGATTTTTCTTTTTGAAGAAGAGGTACTAAGTTTTACGATGTAATCGACCTCCTCTTCCCCTATTAGGACCCCATCCAAGTCAAAAACGATAAAACAATCTTTCTCTATCATTTGGACCCAGCCTCGTTGGTAAAATGAATATATCTTTGTTATCTTCAGAACTTATCTCAATTCCCAACCCCATGAGAAGAAAAATGCCTGCTAAGCAACAAGCGACAGCGTCAGCGTCATCTCCTCTAGCATCTATTCCTAATAAAGCCTTGACCATTTCATATGTGCCTTTGAAGCCGAGAACTTTAGCTGCACATGAAGGGTGGGTTTCGACTATCGTTGCATCGGGCAAGGCTTCCTTTATGAACTTGCTGATCCTCATCCCCCTTTCTGCCAAAAAAGCCATAGGATGCATGGAAATGGGCAGCAGTCGACACCCGAGCATTGAAGCGAGCCTGTCTAGGTCCCTGTATCGCTTTTTCCTTTCCTCGGAAAGCGGCGAATCCATTACTACCAGGATAGACCCTTTAGTGGCAACGGATAGAGCTGAAGAGGCTATCTCATCTTCAGAATAAGCTTTAGTTATAATAATTCTCTTTGCTCCCCAAGAATATAGGCAGATAGAAGATGCCCTTTTAATTGAAAGGTCTATTCCGACGATCGCTGCTTTTTTCGATAATTTCCTTGACCTCGCCTCGCTATTTCTTTCTAGGCTTGAGCTCATCCAATGGCGCCCTCTCTATAGGCTTCAAGTATTTCTTCAGAGCATCTGGTATGAGCACTTTTCCATCTGGCTCCTGATAGTTTTCGAGGATCGCCGTAATAGCTCTTGAAGTTGGGATACCGGTTCCATTAAGCGTATGCAGGTATTCCCTTTTCCCATCAGATGCCCTTAGGTAAGTCAAGTTGGCTCTGAAGGCCTGCCAATCAAGAACCTGGCTTATGCTAGCTATTTCCCTGTACCTCCCCTGCGCAGGATACCATACCTCTATATCATATTTCTTTGCTGCTGGAAGGCCCAGCTCTCCGCTTACCACGTTAACGACCCGATATGGTAGCCCCAACCCCCTAAGTATCTCTTCAGTATTCGATACCATCTCTTCCAGATACTTCCAGCTGTCGCTAGGATGGGCGAAGACGAACTGCTCTATCTTATGGAATTGGTGAACGCGAAAGATCCCCTTTATATCTCTATTGCCCGCACCTGCTTCTCTTCTGAAGCATGGGCTCCACCCTACGAGCTTCAGCGGTAGATCCTGTTCCCTCAGGGGATTATCATATGCGAGAGCCATGAGTGGGTGCTCAGCTGTTCCTATAAGGTTCAGATCCTCGCCTTCTACTTTATATATCATATCTTTGAAAGACGAGTAATCTATAGCTCCCTCCAAAACCTCCGTCCTCAACATATAGGGGGGTATAACAGGAGTGAAGCCTTTCCTAGTTAAGACGTCTAGAGCATACAAGCTGATCGCGAAATCGAGCCAAACGATATCCCCAATAAGATAATAGAATCTAGATCCTGCTACTTTCGCTGCTTGTAACGTATCTCCCATTTGTAGAACCCTTTCCAACATGTCAGCATGTCCTACAATCTCTCTACCATCTACCAATTCATATTCTACATCGAATCCCCATCTCTTGGTCTGTTTGAGAAATTCATCGAGCATGCTCTTGAGCACCTTGGGCTTGCCCCAGAACCTCACTGGGACATTGTCCTCGTCCGAAAATCCTGTAGGAACGTCATCGGCGAGGACATTGGGGAGCCTTTTCATTTCCTCTCTCCATCTCGCCTCAAGCTCGGATAGTTCCTTTTCTTTACTGGCGAGCTTTTCTTCAAGCGCTTTTGCTTTCGAGATCATCTCCTTTCTATAGTTCTCATCGCTTGCCTTAGAGATTCCTCTGCTCAAGGCGTTGTGGTCCTTTCTTAACTGCTCGATCTCCTTCAGCGCCTCTCTGTATTTTTTGTCGATTTCCGAGGCCTCGTTTACTATAGAAGGGTCGATACCCCTTCTTTTGACCATTTCCGCATATCTTTCGGGGGAGCTCCTGATTAGCTCGATGACCGTCCATTTTGGCATGAAGATTCACCTTACGGTCCTAAACAAGACACCGGTAGATGGAAAATGTATTTTTATCACACAGCATCCTTTTCGAGTTTAATTAATAAAGATTTAAGCTTTCTGCTTTTAGGGAAAAGAGCCGCGGCCGGGGTTCGAACCCGGGACCTCTGCCTTACCAGGGCAGCGCTCCACCAGGCTGAGCTACCGCGGCCCGAAAGAATTTCATCCATCATTTTTTATCCTTCCTAATTACCTTTTCGTCGACTAAAGGCAAATATTTTTCCTTTGAAAGAAAAAATAAAAAAAGGAGGAAGATGAGCCGTGGGAGCTTTTGGAATTGAAGGTATGAAGGTTCTCGTAACCGCTTCTACAAAAGGTATAGGCTTTGGAATTTCGAAGGTGCTTCTTGAAAACGGAGTAAATGTAGTGATCAATGGAAGGACTCAAGAAAACGTTTCTGCATCTCTTGAAAAGTTAGGTAGGTTAGGCGCTGGGAAAGTATACGGCATAGCTGCGGACATAACAAAGAGGGAGGAGGCCGTTCGATTGGTCAAAGAAGCTTCCCAAGCCCTCGGAGGGTTGGACTCTCTCGTCTACGTCACAGGTCCCCCCAAGCCCGGGAAATTCTCCGAGTTGAGCTTTCAAGACTGGGAAGCAGGGGTTGACCTCCTAATTAAATCCGCACTCGTACTAGCAAAAGAGTCAATAACATATTTGGAGAAGTCCGAGCGCCCTTCTATGGTATTCCTCACCAGTGTCGCAGTTAAGGAGCCAATACCTAACATAGCCCTCTCCAATGTACTCAGAATTTCCATTCACGGCTTGGTGAAGACACTTTCTAGGGAGCTGGCAGCTAAGGGCATAAGAGTCAATGCCGTTTTGCCAGGGCATATAGAGACGGAGCGAGCGATACAGTTAGCCTTAGACAGGGCGCAAAGGGAGGGGAAGAGCTTAGATGATGTCTTGAGGGAAACGGCAAGGGAAATACCGCTTGGCAGACTCGGAAAACCCGAGGAGATAGGGTACGCTGTGGCTTTTCTCATAAGCCCATTTGCGTCTTATATAACCGGGACATTCCTACCGGTAGACGGGGGAATCCTGAGATCTCTTTAGCTGATAGTAGAAAATATATACAGTTTAATGCCATTCGAAAAATGTCTGGTGCCCTTGATGGACATATACAGGGGATTCGGTCTGACGCTGATGGTTGCCTCTATCGTTGTAGCTGCGTTCACATATTTTTTGGTAGGGCTTATACCTATCGCAGCTCTATTCGTTGGACTGTCAGTAGTAGGAGCTTCGATGCTGCTCACTCCGAGTTATCCGGATATGAGCAAGGGAATGAGCTTTCTCCTTTTCTCATGGCTAGATAGCGTATCAGCTTTTCTCGAGGCCTTCAGACTGGGTTCCCATAGCCTCTTTATTGCACAAGGAAATTACGCATATGTTTTAATTTCAAGCAAAGAAATATCAAAGCCACAATTTGACCCAGCAGCTACCCCAATAATTTGGGAGAAAGATGCTCCGATTCTTATATTCAAATCTCCAATTAATAAAGAGATGCTTGAAGAAGGTAGCATATGTGCTCTAGGAGAGAGCATAATAACGGATCAGCTCGATCTGGCCGACAGGGTCGAGTGCTATGAAGACAGGGGAGTTGTCTCTCTAGGGATCTTTTCCCCTCATATTAAAGATCCTAGAAGGGCTATAACGGCTTTCGGAGGCACTTATGGCCTAATAATTGGGTCTATCGCTGCACTCTTAAAAGGAAGGAGCAAAGTTGAATATGTGGAAGAAGGAGGAGGATACTTGCTTGTTAAGGTGAAAACCGATTGATAAGGAGGGACTATCTCTTCAACACCCTATTATCTCTATTCATTGGACTCACTTGCTTTACTCTTTCATATGTAGGAGAAACTAGGCTAGATGCCTACACTTCTGTATTTGCGTTAGACTATGTAGTCTTGAAGGTATTATTCAGGCCAAGGCGATTGGGGAGAGACTGGCTCCTCGTCGCTCTGCTAGCGATATTCTCTTTGTCAGTGGCATTTAGGATATTAGAGGTGATCGGTTGAAACTCTACGGTATAATGCTCCTATTGTTCATAGTCTTCCTACCGTTGACAGCGGAATCAACTACGATTCCAAGGCATGAGGATCCCTCAACCATTAGAGAATCTTGGAATATTATGTCTTACTTTTCCTCTCTTTCATATGTGTCAAAATACGTTTCGGCGGGGAATTATTCGAGTGCTAATGAAAGCTTAACGGATATAGTAAATTCATATATTCCGCAAAGCTACAGAGGAGTGATCGATAGGACCAATAGCCTAATGAACCAAATTCTGAATCAGCTTAATCAGACTGAGGTGTTGCTGGAACAAACAGAAGCATATATCAATCAAACTAACTTTACAGCTGCAAGAGAGGATTTGGACCATGCGAAAATACAGCTGAATATGGCAAATATTACTTTTTTATCTATATTAGATGCTCTCTCAACACTTCCAGTTGGTGCAGGCGGAGCTTCTGGTTACCTTTCTGGCTTAGAAGAGAGGATTGCTCATTTGGACTCAAAGCTTTCTGCTCTCGAAGACCTGTTGAGAAATGAGCCATATATAGGGACAAAAATTATGATCGATGCAGAGCCGTCTTCTGTAGAATGGGGCGGATCTATAGCTATCTCGGGTATGCTGTCAACAGAGTTTGGCCAACCAATTCCTAACAGAGCCATTGAAATTCACGTGGGGAACAAGGTCTTGGAAACCTTTACCGAAGAAAACGGTAGTTATAGAATAGAGAGCAACGTTACGGCTTACATGCCCCAGATCTCTATCTATTCCGAGTTCATCCCGAGAGGGGAAGACCTATTCGTGTATAGGTACTCCAGGAGCGATGTAGTTAACATCACGGTCCACTATATCTCTGCAATAATATCAGTAGACTTGGACAAGAAGATATACTTGCCTGGAGAAACTGCTCATCTTTTCCTGCATTCCAACCTCTCTTTTCCTTTACCTTTTTCTGTTATATCCACGATTGGAAACTTCACTGGCATCTTGAATGGAAATGCCGATGTAGCTCTGAGGATACCGGATGATGTGGGAGAAGGGAGCTATTCGTTGACCTTGCTTACTCCCCCCTATGGAAAGATAGCCCCATTTAGATGGGAAGGAAACATCACAATTGTGAAGCTTCCTTCGAACATAATTATTGACATTCCAAAAAAAGTCATCGCTGGAAAAACATATGTAATAAATGCTACCATCTCTCCCCCTAGCTATATTGTTGTATATTCGAATATAGGACAAGCAGTTGCGGAAGGCTCGTATATAAAATTTCACGTTCCTCTTTTATACTTCGGGAAGTCGCTTTCGTTTGAATTGGTCGCTACACCTTTCAACTCTTCATATAGAGGAGTAGCGTTTTCAAGTGAAATAGAGGTCATAAATCCTTTACCGATCATTTCCGCGGTCTTGCTAAGTGGAGGCTCATTGCTTTATTTCCTCAGATATAGGTTAGGCAAAATAAGGATTGACATTAAAAGGGAGAAAATTGGCATTCCATTGGAAGGCAAGGAAGGACCTAAAGGAAGCATAATAAATGAAGTTTTTGCGCTCATTTCAAAGCTGTATGGTGTAAATATGGAGCCTTGGATGACCTACAGGGAATATATGAGGCTCCTGCTTAACAAAATTGAGGATGATTTGGCTACATTCATAAGCGATATTCTCACGAAGCTAGAAAAGGCAGTTTATGGGAAAAAGGATCATGCTAGTTTGCTGAAGCTCGCTGAGGAAAGGGCCTCGATCTTATACGGTAAGCTTAAATCTAAATTGAAGGGAGAATGATAAAGATGAAGGAGTACATCTTCTTAGGATTACTTCTATCCGTCTTAATCATCATATTTATAGCATATGAGGTCCCTTCGAAGGATGATTTCTCCCCCGAGAATCCTCTTTTCAACGGGCTCTCTCAGGCATCTATGCTAGCTGGGATGGTCCAGGAAAATGTGGGATCTCTAAGCTCCGCACCGCCTAACTCTACCCTGTTCATAATAGGACCAGACAAATCTTTCTCCAATATTGATGCCAATGAAGTAAAGAGTTTCCTTAAAGCCGGAGGAACGGTCATACTGATGGACGATTTTGGCACAGGCAACTCGCTACTGGAAGCGCTCGATCTAAATGTGAGATTTGATGGTAGACTCCTTATGGATCCCTTGTTTATGTACAGAAATCCTGCATTGCCTATAGTTAAATTTTCGATGAACGGTTCTGCTTTGAATGTTTATTTCAATTACGCTACTGTCTTAGATGGCAACTTAGGAAACAGGTGTATAGGGTATAGTTCGGCCTTCAGCTTCCTAGATTCTAATGAAAATGGAGTAAAAGACCAAGACGAGCCTTTCGGTCCATTTTGCGTTGCAGCATCATTCGATTATTCTTTGGGAAGGTTGATAGTGATTTCAGACTCGAGCGTCTTCATTAACTCGATGCTTGACAAGGGCATGAACGAAAAGCTATTATCGATGCTGAGTGGGAATGGGAAGGCGATTTTACTTGTGGGATACTGGAACCAAAGCGAATATACTTTTATCAGAAATTCGCTCATGAGTTCACTATATGCTTTACTCAATACGTGGTTGCTTTATCCATTCGTGATCGTTTTGACAATTTTAGGAGCTACCTTCGGGAAAATCGCATATATATCTTTAGCTAAAAGAGGAAAAGGTAAAGCACCACAAGATAACATTCAAGAAATATTAAAGAGACATCCAGATTGGGATGAGGAAGCGTTAATTCGACTGCGCGAGGAGATGAGACAATGAGTACGCAAGACTTGAAAGGAAAGCTTAATGGAGCATTAGAAAATATAGGGAAAATCGTCATTGGACGAGATCCTCTATTTAGAATATTATCGGTCTCACTCCTGAGCGGTGGGCATGTATTGCTGAAGGGAGCACCAGGAACCGCGAAGACCTTGACGTCTAAGCTGCTCGCACTTTCGATAGGTGGGACATTCAAGAGAATACAGATGACTTCCGACCTTCTACCAAGTGACTTAATCGGGACGTTTTATTATGATTTGGGCCGTTGGGAATGGGTCTTCAGGGAAGGCCCTCTATTCGCAAACGTTGTGCTCATAGACGAGCTAAACAGGGCTTCTCCTAGGACACAAGCAGCCCTCCTAGAAGCTATGCAAGAAGGTAAGGTCAGCGTCGAGGGTCAGACGAAAGAACTTCCGAAGCCACACCTTGTAATCGCAACAGAGATAGCTTCCGTGGAGGAGCCAGGGACATTCCCCTTAACATTTACAGTCTCCGATAGGTTCGCCTTCTCATATGTTATGACCTATCCTGATAAAGAGACTGAGGAAAAAATCCTCGAAAGAGTTGATATGATTGATAAAGTCATATATGGAGGAAACATCGAGTCTTATCTGAGCACTAGCGAGATAGTCACACTACAGGAGGAAGTCAGAAAGGTTTACGTTAGCGACAAGATAAGGCAGTATATTGCTTCCATCATCTCCTTTCTGAGAGGCAGGGAAGAACTGCTTTCCCCACCTAGCACAAGAGCTTCTATATGGCTGTTGAAGGGATCTAGGGCGCTCGCCTACATGGAGGGAATGGATTTTGTCATCCCAGACCACGTTAAGGCTATTGCACCATACGTGCTCGAACACAGGCTTTATGTAAGGCCAGAAGCTTCTTTCAGGGGGATAAGGCCAGAAATCATCATAGATGAAGCGTTGAAGAGTGTTGAGGTGCCTAAGGTTTGAGCATCAAGCCCGGAGGAGGCTTTTTCCCAATCATTACGCCGATCCTTTTTATTTCCCTTTTGCTTTATCTTCGAGACCCCTTTGTCATGCTCTTGTTTTCCGCTTTATCACTTCTGCTTCTGATGTCGTTCGCACAGGCGCTTTATATAAATAAGAAAACATGCTATATAGAAGGGGAAACCTTAGGGAAAAGCACTAAATGCCTGGTTACAGAAAAGTTTATGGAAAAGTTCATTTTCAACAATTGTGGTAATATCTTCGAGGTACAAGCTCCAAGCTGGGCTCACGTTGAAAGCATTGAAAATTTCGAAAAAAGCACCACTATAACTCTGTCCTTCTCTTTTCCATCTCCTGGAAAATATGTTCTAGGAAGCGTTAGGCTATTTCTTCATTCCTCGATGGATATATTTAAAGTGGAGAAGGACGTAGCGATAAGAAGAAGCTTTAAGGTGCTACCTGAATCTTCTATCTGGATAATCAGAGGCTTGCGCTTTTTAGGGATCGGGGCTCATGGCTTAATAGAATCTGGGGAAGAAACGAACGAGATAAGCTATGGAATAAGCGAAGCGACACAGTCTATCTCATCCCTATTCAAACATCGTTCAGGCGAGTTCCTGGGCATTAGACATATGCTCCCCGAGGATGACCAGAGAATGATAGAATGGAAAGCCTCTCTCAGAAGCCTCCGGCTTTCAGTCAAAGAGTTCAGTTCTGGTGGAGAAAGATTGGAACCTTTTGTCATTGCTGATTACAGGTGTTACGGTCCTAGGTCCTGTGACGCCGTTGCATCGTCTTTAATTTCTATCGCTCTTTTCTTAGCCGAAGAGGGTTATTCTATGCCAACTCTGGAGGAGGTCGAGTCAAAGAGAATAGTGAAATTCTCTGACGGTAGGACCATGCTAGCATACTTGATAGATAGGATACTGGAGGAAAATTTAGCGTATATCGATGAGTCCGACTTATACGAGATAACTGCTCCTCTTTCGATCAACGAAATTAGGGGGGCTCTAGCCAAACTTTATGGAGAAAATATGCTTGAACTTACAGGGATTTCTTCTCAGTATAAAGAAGAGCTAAAAACCAGCCCTGTAATCGTTACTTCACTGATACACGATCCCGCGACCCCTATAGATATTGCTTCTGAGTCTTCATCCCAAGGACTAGTGGCAAGCATAATCGTACCAAGCGAACCTTGGAAGGATACGCAGGACCTGGAAAGAGCATATGCAATCAGAAGAACCTATGAATTGCTGCTTAACAAGCTAAAAACAGCTGGAGGCAGAGTCATAGAGTGGAGGAGATAAGCAATGAAGGCTACGACCGGGATCTCCTTGCTCATAATATTTTTTATTTTCGCGACGATTTTAGCATCGAACCCCTCAAATTCACAGGAAGAGGTCCAGGATCCCTTCCCAGAGGTCCTCGCCAAGTTGACCTATCTGAATTCTATGGGAGTAAATGTAACATCTTTAGTTGACGATTTAAATGAAGCACTTATGCTTTATCAGAAGGGTAATATATCGCAAGCTATGAGTATTCTGAACGAAGTAAACGCTACTGCTTCTAGCCTTTTGAGTCGAGCCGATGAAACGCATTTCAGACAGTTATTTGAGAAGTACACGGAGGCTGCTTTGCTGCTTTCAATACCTCTTATAATATACGTGGCCTTGCCAAGAGCATATGCTTACTTTTGGTATAATAGCAGGAAGAACTGGAAGGTGAAGAAGAAATGAGCCTTTTACAGGACGACGAAGTTTTTGCCGTTATATTAGCGGTATCTATCGTGGCTTCTGTGCTAGGTACCGTTCTCATCCTAAGGCCTTTCAGCTCGGAAAAGTTCAGCGCTATTGGATTGCTCGACGAAAACTGTAAAATCGGAAATTATCCAGAAATCGCTGTAAACGGTACTGAAATTAAGCTATGCTTGTTCGTCTACAATCACCTTGGGGAGCCTGCTTATTATAAGGTCGTTTATAGGATAGGAAATAACGATACTCTACCTTCCAACCTTACATCTTCTCCTGCTCAGGAGATAAAAGAATGGAGGGTCATTCTAAATAACGATGAAAACACCACCTTCCCAATTTCGGTTCCTGTTTTTTTGAATGCTAATGAAACTGACAAGGTTGCACTAATATTTGAGCTCTGGGCTTACAATATGACTTCAGGAAATTGGGAATACACGGGACTCTGGACAGACCTATATATTAACGTTACTAAAGGAGGGTGAAACATATGGATATCACTCTTGAAGAATATGTAAGAAAGAACGCTAATGGTAGGAAAGTTGGCTATAGAGAAATAAAGGAGACAATGGAAAAGGTCAAGAACGGCGAACTCTTAATTGAAGATCCATATGCGCCAAAAAGCTTTACAGAGTATCTTAAAGTCCCCGCTTATTCGGCATGGCTTTGGGCTTCTCTCGCTATAGTAGGATTTTCACTTTTCTCCATATACATCACTTCATATCTTCCTATCTTGTTGCCGTTAAGGTACGTGCTGGGGAGCCTGCTAGTACTATTTATGCCTGGTTACTCTTTGGTCGAGGCTCTCTATCCCTTGGAGGGGGATCTCTCTCCTTTGGAAAGGCTAGCTTTAAGCATAGGGCTTTCCTTAGCACTTGTCCCGCTTATTGGGCTCATGCTGAACTATACCCCTTGGGGTATAAGGCTCTTCCCTGTCGCGACAGCACTTTCCTTTTTTGTGCTTTTGCTTCTTTTCTTCGGAGCAATGAGGAAATACAAAGTTATGAGGATGTTACAACTGAAAGCCTCGCCCTTTAAAACGGGGAGGAGGACAGACGCCGGAGAAATAGGAGAGGAGAAAAAGTGACTCACTTGGAATCACTGATCATGCTTTCAAGGGACTCTATCATTTTCTTCAACCTTATTTCCATGCGCTTAAGATACAAAGTTAAAATTCCGAGGATTAGAGCTATGAAGCCGGATGAAGTCATTGTTATTGCGGCTATGCCCTTTACATAGTAATTTATGTCCAGGAAGAAATAATAATAAGCTACATAAACTCCTAGCACTAAGCCGGGTATTAGGAGAAGGGCGGAAAGAAGAAGAATAAATGAAACGGGACTATACCTCCAAGCTAACCTGACGATGTCCCTTGCTATCAGAAATCCGTGCCATACCTTAAGCTTCTTTTTTCCGATTCTTTCCTTATATTCTATCGGCAACTCACATACAATCTCTCCCATACTGACGAAATGAGAAACGATTTCTGCTTCAATGCTGAAACCACTCATTTCGAAAATCGTGCTCTTAAGCCTACTCACATTAATGAGATACATTCCTGTAAGGATATCGCTCAGATTAGCCCCAAAGTACAATGAGAATAGCTTGTTTATGACCCAATTTCCGAATCTGTTGATGATTCCTATCTTATCCCTTCCTACTTTCCTCGCACCTAAAACAAGTCCGCAACCTTCCTCTTCGGCTCTTTCAACAAGCGAGGGTATGAACTTTGCCGGGTAGGTCGCATCTCCATCCATGACAACAGCGTATTTTGTCTCAACATGCCTGAGCCCCAACTTAACGGCATCAGCCTTTCCCGTTCCTCTTTGTATATAAACCCTTGCACCAAGGTCTTTAGCAATATCGGCAGTCCCGTCAGAGCTATGGCCGTCAACGACGATTATTCTTTCCGGGGGTATTCCAACCTCTTCTATCTCTTCTATTACCTTCCTAATACCTTCCGCTTCATTCTTCGTTGGAATAATTACGGTGACCATTTCGATTAAACTGTGGCTTCTCGCATTCTCCGCATTCTCCACAGATTTTTCCAAAAACAATTCACCTTCTCTTTATTCACCCTTAGGTTGGACTCTCAGATTTAACAATAAAACAACCTCTTATTTTTGGCACGCATCGCTACCATTTATTGTTATGTTTGTTTGATGCAGGTCTGACTCAAAAGTACTAATTCCTTTTTCTAATACTTATTTTTAACTTCAAGAAGTTGAGGACATGATAGTCACTTTGGGTCGTACAGCAAAATTTCAGAAAAGGCTGAGAAGCACCTATCGTAAAGTTAAGAAGAGGCTCATCAAGGCGATAACTCATTACAATTTGTTCGTGGCTAAACTCAAATCCTCTTTAGCTTACCCCATTCTAGCATGTATTCTGTCCAATTCGATTTGTTGAACTTTACTAGCTCAGTTGTGGAAACGATCACGCTCATTTCTCTTTCCTCTCTTTCACGTTCGATAATTTCGAAAACATCTTTTGATGTCTCCTCATCTAAAAAGCTTGTGGGCTCATCTGCCACGAGGAGCTTTGGCTCTATAACTAGCGCCCTAGCAATCAATGCTCTCTGTTTCTGGCCACCTGAAAGCTTTCCAGCTTTTCTCTCATCTTCTATATTACCTAGACCTAGCGATTTCATCACTTCTTTTGCTTTTGACTTCGCCTCTTCAAAATCCCACCCCCTTAACATAAGGGGCAATGTTATGTTTTCCAATACAGTTAGATCTTCAATAAGATCGGGAATTTGAGGGACATACGCTATATCTTTTCTCAGTTCCTCAAATATTATACTCTCCTGGTGCCATACATCGACGCCATCGAAAATTACGGCCCCTCTCAATGGCTTCTTAAGTAAGGCAGCTATCTTGAGTAAAGTGGTTTTTCCAGCCCCGCTCCTGCCACGAATTATAGTAGCTTCCCCTCTTTCTAGGGAAAAATATACTTCCCTCAAGATTAGCTCTCCTCCATACGAGGCATCGACGTTAGAAAATTCAAGGATGTTAGCCAACGAAAAGCCTCACCTCATTACTGGAGAAAACTGCTGAATGAGAAGAAAAAAGCTTCTCAATATCGTTATATTCAATTTTCCTAATTTCCCCCGAGCTAAGTAGCATACCTTTTGTAAACATATAGTTCGATAGCAGAATAGCTCTTTCATTCCCAGAACCATAAACAGAAGTTTCTAACCCGAAATAAGATCCTAACAAATAGCCCATTTTAATATCGCTCGAAACGCTTTGAAGCCCCAGATTGCAAAGCTGTTTTCCAATGATAAACTCGCCGTCATTGATTAGCCAGAGGCCGCCTGGAGACTGGGCTAAACCGATTTGAACCGCTGAAAAGGTAACTGCCATGATTAGTGCATAAGCTCCAACGATCAAGAGAATTCTATTACCTTTTTCCTTATCTGCTTTAATTTTGTTAAACTCGAAGTAACTGCTTTTTTCCGTGTTTTGGGAGAAGCCAGTCAAAGATATTGCTAATGGAGGGATTAAAAATGTTGATAGCCTACCAAGCAGATCTGCTTTCATGGGAAGATCTTCATAAAGGGAGAAAGCCATTATGGCTCCCACGGAGGATTCAAGCAACCATGGTATAAAATCATCTAGCCTTTGACTATAGCTGAAAACTGCAGCCAAAAATAGCAAAGAGAATGATAAGGCTATAGCGTACCAAGTCCACTCTATATCGGCAAAACCAAGCAAATTAGAAAGCCTTATGCAAAGTAACGAGATTGGTAAAATCGAAATCGAAGCTAGCTTCAATTTTCTTACCAACTCTATATCTTCGGTGAACTTAGCGAAAGCTATAGCAGCGATGAGAGAGAGAAGGGAAATCCAAATTACCAAAGATACTACTAAGTAAAAGTTCACCGCGGATAGAAGGCTGAATCTTCCCAATAAGAAATATTGAAGGATGCTGGGAAAAAGTGCAATCGACAGATAAGGTAGGAAGTACCAAGGCGATACAGGAATTTGCAGTATAAGCAATACGAGTGTCCCTATGAACAGCCCCCAAGCGTTTGAGACAAACACTAAAGTGGTCAAGTGATGAGTAAACGCTAGGGCCGAGGAAGACAAAAAAGCGACAACGTAATTGGAAAATTTCGGTCTTTTATTTAGTATCGAGTATAGAGTTAAAGCATAGAGAGGGTAGGCAATCCCCTCCTTTATTAGTCCTTCGCTCAACAAAATCATGCTTGTTGTAGATCCTACAATCATCACTATGGCAATGAGACTAAATTTCTTGTATAAGATATAGGATATAGCCGAAAGGATGAGAGCGAATCCTATAAAAGAAGCGATGGGCAATATCGAACCGGATAAAAGAACATCAAAACCGCCGATGACAGATAATACCGATGCTGAAATGCTTGCTCCAGGCCAAAAGTTGTTGTAATTATCGAATTTTTCGCTAAATAGGCTTACCGGTGAGCTTGAAATCAAAACGGTAGCGTCTCTATAAAGTCCCATAGCATCTATGGAAAGAGAGAATCCATTTTTCATCAATGGCGATGCCCTGACCAATGCGAAAGTAGAAATGATAAAAGCAACAAGAACAGTTTCAACTTTCTTCATAAAGTAGCACCTTTGCGTTCTTCCATGCTGAAACAATATACCCGGAGGCTAAGAGAGCAATATAGCTAAAAAGATATAGAGCATCAAAACTTGGGCGGAGGGAATGGTAAAGAAAAGAAAAGGTCAGTTTGCCCGAGAAATAAAGAAAAAGGAAAAAGCCAAATCCTACTATGGAAGAAATGAAAGAAGAAATGGACTTTATCAGGATAAATCTTTTAATTACTTCACTCTTAGACATCCCCAGCCTCCACAGCAATCTCAGCCCAGTAGCTTGAGACTTAACGATTGCTGACGAGAGAGCGTACGCTGCTACTATTGAAAGGATCAAAGCAGTTAACAAGGCTGAAATTATGGAAGCTCTTTCTACAGACTCCATGTTTTTGGATAGCCTAGTTGAATATCCTGATATCGACGAGGATATTTGAGAGTTTTTTATAAGAGAAAGCAGCCAGGCAGGGATGTTCACCTTTCCAGAACTAGCCTCTACAGTGCTGGATAGAGACGAAAGGAGCTTCAAGTCGTTTTCTCCATGTGGCAAAACTCTAATATATGAAAATTGATCTTCATTTAACCCTCTGAGGTACCTCGCATCATCCAATCCAACTATAACTTCGCTGGATATCACATCATTCTCTACGATTCCTGTAACATATAGGGCTAAACTTCTATTAGTAAAGAAACTGTATAAAACAATGGTTTCCCCCAAGCGAATATGAAACGATCTCGCTAGGTCTTCACCAACCACGGCTTTAGATTCGCCAACTTCAAAGACCCCTACGATCATTTTTGGTTTCGTTATTTTGAGAAAGCTTTCTGCTTCTACGCCTCTAACCATAATAGTTTTGCCGTAAAAAATGGCCAAAGAGGCCACTTCGGGACTCATAACCAAAGTCGATGAGCTGTTTTCGAGATACACTAGCAATTCTGATGGTATTACTCCCGTAAAAACTAGGGAGCTAGAAGGGTTATAAATTACATATGTAGTGCTATCGACCTGGGGAATTCTCATAGGTACTTCGAATGCGACTCCACCCGAAGAGATCAGAATCGCAGAAACAGTAATCAAAACAGCGAGAACTGAAATCTCCACGATCCAATACCTCATCCCCAATGCCTTAGCAAATAATTTAATCATGTTTCGTCTTCTCCCTCATCATAGAAAGTCGGATGAAATATGAGGGAACGATTATGGCTATGACGATAGCGATGAACGAGTAAAGCGAAGTACATAATGTTTGCCATAGGCTGAGCATCGGTGCTATTATAGAGTATTCGGTAACCATCCATATAAGGTAAGTGACAAGTTTAAGAGACACCATACCTACGCTTAGTCCAAACAGTACAGAAAGAAAAGAAAGGATGATTGATGCTTTAATCAGCTCAAGAAATACCCTCTTTTCAGATGCGCCTGATTGAATTAAATAGGAAAAAGAGAATTCTACATTGCTTCGGCGTCCTACAACTAGAAATAACACAGATAGAAAAGAGATCAGAATTGATGCTGTTATCCAATACCATGAAAAACGCGTGATCTCTTCCTCCAGGGTTAACGAGGCAATTTTTCCGGGGCTGAGTGTATTGAGGCTTTTCTGACATGATTTTGAAAATAAGTACCCCACTGATGAATTGTAATTAACAAAGCCAAGAAGCGCGACTTCTATGCTTTGTTCATTGAATTTTAGTTCCACTACGGAAGCGTTATGAATAATGCTTTTGAAATATTCCGGCAGAAATATCCCATCTTCTTTATCTGAATAAAAGCAATATAGCGAAAGACCGTGCCCCCCTTCTACATCGGCCAGCATCGGAACATGATAAGTAAGATTACCGCCCTTGGAGCTCGTTTCAACTATGGTAAAAAAGCTGCTGGAAATGGAAGAAAAAGCGAATGCTACGGCAAGAGTTATAGAAGCTACTAGAATGACCTGCCTTCCCCTCAATCCAGAGAGTATAACTCTCAACGGTATGTCATTCGAATCCCATGAACTATAGCTTTTTCTCGATTTCGGCAAATGACCGACCCTATTGACATAATAGTCAAGCATTTTCTTAAAAAGTTCACTTAAAAAAATGCGGTGAAGCGTTAGCGCGATTTTTTAGATACAATATCTCTACGATACGAAAGACATATTTATTTATGAGAACGATTTTTGTTAATATTAATGAAATATTTCGCTAGCATGAGGCTCAAAAGTCATATGTAAATGATAGGAGGTTTGAAATCATATGCCAAAGGACAAGGTCGTTGGAGGTCTCTTACTTATCGCTTCCTTAATCATAATCGTGTTATATGCTTATTTGCTATTTTTCACGTCCTATTACTTGATACTATTGGAGCTGACAGGACTAGTTGCCGTCGTTGGAGTATTTGGAATACTTGCTTGGATAGGCTATACTCTAGCTACCACTCCCCCTCCTAAACCAATAGAAGAAATTGAAA
>JAEMPT010000120.1 GCA_022759165.1 Thermoprotei archaeon | reverse complement strand
AAACGGTTCCCGATTCCCCAAATACTTAGGGGCAAAACCTCAAAAATAGATAGCACTATCCCGAATTTAAGTTGAGATTTTCTGTAGTAGTAAAACTAATTTGGCTTTGAAAGCCTCGCATA
The DNA here is from genome assembly GCA_022759165.1 of Thermoprotei archaeon. Lineage (GTDB taxonomy): Archaea > Thermoproteota > Thermoprotei_A > Sulfolobales > Fervidicoccaceae > ARK-14. The sequence continues at coordinate 22,642 of JAEMPT010000120.1, read as the reverse complement.
TAATGGCAAGGAGAGGTCAGCCTCTCCAAAATAGACCCTCATCCAGAGCTCAGCGAACAGTATTCTCCAGAAAAGCCTCGCATAGTCTCTGCTCACGTTTCCCTTAATAACATCATCAGCTAACTTCTTTGCGGCTTCCTTTTTCAAAATTCCAGTCTTAACCAAATAAGAATCTCTCATCAAAGAGGAGAACAAATCTCTTAGCCCGAAAAGCCACTTTTTCTCTGGAGCTTGAAACCCGATTTTTCTCCTATTCCACAATATATCTCTCGGCAACATACCAGCGGAGGCCTTCCTATGTATCCATTTTGTATAGCCTTCCCTTATCTTAAGCTCAGCCGGCATCGAAAGTGATAGCTCTGCGAGAACGTGGTTGACATAGGGGACCCTAATTTCTATACTAAAAGCCATGCTAGACCTATCTTCTGTCCTCAATATCTCAAGCAATCTACCACCCGTGAGATCCTTCCTCAAGGCGTCGTTGAGGCTCACGATCTTTTCCCCCTGCTCACTATCAACGAGACTTAAGACCTCATCGTTGAGGATCCCCGTGGAAACTCTTTTCCTGAACCCCAGCATCACTTTGAGCCCCAGGGTGAACTTATCCATTATATAGCTCCTGAGCTTCCAAGCCTCTTCCATGGCTCTGAGAATGCCCTTTTTAGCGATAACTTCCCTCAAATATATGGGAATATACGCATGGTATCCTGCAAGCAGCTCATCACCGCCTTGCCCATTGATCAAAACCTTCAGATCCTTTGAGTTTTTCTTCACCCTTTCCATCATCAACCAATGAAGTATGCTGCTGGGTCCTTCCGGAGGCTCTTCTAAATAATATATCATTTTCTTGAGCTCATCCATGCTTATGTTGCTACTACTTACCTTTATCACTTCAAGATTTTTCTCAAGCCCTAGGCTTTTGGCGATGTCCTTCGCGTATTTTGATTCATCAATATCTTCATCATCGACTGAAACGGTGAACACCTTCAGACTATCCTCAGTAAAACCTCTTTCCTTGAGACCCTCATCTAAGAGCTTCTTCGTGAACGCTAAGAGTGAGGAAGAATCCACGCCCCCGCTCAAGGCAAACGCCAGCGGTACATCTGTTCTGAGATGTAGCCTTACGCTATCCTCGAAAGCTCTCTTCCACTCGGTTACGGCATCTTGAATTCTCCAATCTCTTTCCTGTGTATTAAGATACCAATATCGTTTAAATCCTAGGTCTCCCCCATCAGTGCAGAAGTAAGAAGCTGGGGGGACCGAGAAAACGCCCTCAAAGAAGGTTTCGTTTGTCTTAGGTCTATTGAAGGAAAGGTACTGGGCAATTCTTCTAGCATTTGGCTTCAGCTCCATGACAGCTTTAAAGGCTTTTATCTCAGATGCAAAGTAAACGGCGTTTCCTTGCCTTGCATATAAAAGAGGCTTTATTCCAAACCTGTCTCTTGCCCCGCATAAAATTCCTTTTGATTTATTATAAAAGAGGAATGCATACATTCCAATTATCTTCTTAAGCGCGTTTTCAAGTCCCCATTCAAGTATAGCCGTAAGCAAAACTTCGGTATCAGTATCACTGTTGAAACTATAACCTATTTGTCTAAGCTCTTCCCTGAGCTCTCTATAATTATAGATCTCTCCATTGAGCACGAGCACAAGATCGCCACGAGCCATCGGCTGTTTTCCATTGGGGGTAGGATCTAGAATGGAGAGCCTCCTATTTCCTAAAGCTACAATATTACTATAAAACATCCCTTCATCGTCAGGGCCTCTATGCACCATAAGTTCCAACATCTTCTTAAATCCTTCATAATCTATAGTTCCTTCCTTCGCGATCGCCCCAGCTATACCGCACATACTTTCAAAACCTCACTTTATAAAAAATATAAAGAAAAATAAAACCATTTAACATAGCTAAAACGCCATTGATATACCTTCTGTTCTCGGGTCGCTTGCAAGCAATAGTGCACCTCTAGCATCCATTCTTGCAGTATGAATGTGCCCGTGAGTTCCATAAAGCGGAACTTTCAATAACTTAAGGCCACCCTCTTCAATGAAGCGTATTCCTTCTTCTACTTCCACAACTTGCTCTCCAGTTGGTGAAGTGAATATGAACCTCGGAGCCATAAGCGCTTGCGCGTCATTCATCCTATACACATATAAGTTTTCATATGCTCTAAGGTGCAATTGCGGTCTCACGTCTCCTCCAACACAGCCAACTATCCTCCAAGCGTTTCCCTCATCGATCCCCAATATCGAGAGCGTATGCAGAGGCCTTTTCCTGGGGGCGGGACTGTTGGGAATTCCTCTTTTCCTAGCGAATCCAAGTCCTCTGTTCTGCACCGGAAAGCCTCCAACTACAAGGCCCGAGCCGAACGGATTAAAGAGACTCTGAATGAAACCTAATAGGTACTCGCCGTCAGCTACGATAAAGAACGTTGTATCTTTTCCAATTCCTCCACTTATTCCTGACCGAGCCCTTTCCTTTATGTCTGAGTACCTTGTCATTTTAGTAACATCTAAGCTCATGAAATCAGGGTCTCCGATTTGGCTGTCCCTAAACTCATATGAAATTCTCACGGGCTCTCTCCAAGCAAGAACTCTCTTCGGATCTCCAAAATCCATGCCGTCTAAACCTAGTTCGTGAAGTGCGGAAATCAAATGCAAGGTAGTTATCCCATGCGTGCTCGGGGGTAACTCATATAATACCATACCTTCGACATCCAGCTTCAAAGGCTCAACTTCAACCGCTTTATGCTTTCTCAGGTCATCTGCCTCCCCAATCACCCCCTGCTCTTCTAGTTCTCTTAGAATAGATTCGGCTAGATTACCTTCATAAAAGTCGCTCCAACCTCGTTCAGCTATTGCCCTCAACGTTCTAGCCATATCTCTGTTCGTAATGAAGTCTCCCGGCTGTATTCCCCTGAAATATCTGCTCCACCTGTATTTTTCGAGTTCTTTTTCAGAGGAAGAAGAAGCTGTAGCTAACATGTAGCCTGCACTAAAACCGTTGTATGCTAGGGATATTGCGGGTTGCAAGAGGTCATTTAGAGGCATAGTCCCGAAATCCTCGTTCAGCTTCCCCCACAAACTAACTAGACCAGGGACAGTAACAGTAAGAGGCCCCCTCTTAGGCCCTTCAGCAATAAATCTCTCCGCATCGAAACCCGAAAAAGATTTACCATTGGAGGCAAAAGCCTTCATTTCCCCTTCACCGATGAGTAAAGCGAACGCGTCTCCCCCCGGCCCTCCGCTCTGTGGCTGGAGAACGCTTAGAGCCGCACTAACAGCTATAGCGGCATCGAAGGCATTCCCCCCCTCTTCCAATACGTCTATTCCCACCTTTACAGCGAGCGGGTGATCCGCTGATACTCCCATCGTCCCATATGCTATTTTCACGGAAATAACCTCTTCAGAATTTTAATCAAATAATAAAATGTTCCCATCTAGATATTTTTTTCCAATACCAGTAAAAGGGGAAAAACCAATAGTGTTTCTGTCTGCTTGGACCTATGAGCAGTACTAGTCTGTAGAAAGAATATTTAGAGAAGCTATATAGTCAAGGTCAGCGCCTAAATAGCTTTTAGAACAACAAAAACAGATCCTCCAATATAAGAAAAATATAATCGCTCAGTTTAAGCTGTTCAAAATGGCAAGACGACGAGGCAATGCAATCCCGTTCTTCTTAAGCCTCAGTGTTTCTGTAGAAAGGCAATTCATTTAGGCCATTTTAAACCAATGAAATCTTAAACCTAGTCACTTGCATATTAGAGGAGAGAGAACGATTTCGGCCTTTTGGTCGGGTAATAACTCGGGAGAAGGTGACTTAAAAATAACAGAGATAACCTAAAAGCTATACTATCAAGGCGTTCAATAAGGTCATACGAAAGGAAAAAGATACCTGAGAACGATTTAAGAAAAATAATGGAAGCAGCCCTTATGGCACCTACCGACGGTTCCCTCCTATTATGGTCTGCTATCAGGATAAAAAACGAGGAGCTCAGGAGGAATATAGCCGAGGTGGTCGGTCAAAGAAGCATCCGATTTCTTCATATTTCTGGCTGATTTATAGAGTTAATGGTTGTAATCGAATTCGTGTTATCGTAATATTTATTACTTCTGGGGGTAGAAGTAACTTCTAGGGGTAGAAGTTGATTTTTGATCCAGTGCCTAAGGAATCTCGAAAGGACTTCTTCAATAGGGAGGAGGAAATAGAAAGGATTAAATCTTTATCTTCACCTATAACCTTAGTTTTAGGATTTAGAAGGACTGGTAAGTCTTCGGTAATTCGTATAGCATTGAATGAACTTAATTTTCCTTATATCTATATAGATTTAAGAAAGTTTGAAGAAAAAGGTTATGCGTCTTATAAGGATCTAATTTTAGAGTTACAAAAGGAAATAAATAGATTGGTTAAGAGATTTCCAAGTATAACAGGTTTTATTAAACGAATAGAGGGAGTGAAAATCCTGGGGAATGAAATTAGGCTAAGGTGGGGAGGCGATAAAAGGGTTAGTATTTCTTCTCTATTAGAATCTCTAAATGATTGGGCAGAAGATAGGGTGATATTAACTATCGATGAGGCTCAAGAATTACTGAATTTAAGGGGGGCTAATTTATTGTCCACGTTTGCTTATTCTTTTGATAATTTGAGGAAAGTTAAGATAATATTAAGTGGTTCGAAAATGGGTTTACTGTACAGATATTTAGGTAAAGATAATCCTAAGTCTCCTCTTTATGGGAGGGCAATGAATGAGATTGAGTTATATCCTTTTAACAGGGAGAAAAGCGAAGAATTTCTAAGGTTAGGTTTTAGTGAATTAAAGATTAATTTCGATAAGTTTGATATAGTTTATGAGAATTTAGGAGGAATTCCAGGGTGGCTCACATATTTTGGATATTATTATTATCAAAAAAGGGATCTGAGTGAGGCATTATCTAAAACAATAAATACTGCGATTGGGTTAATAAGGGAAGAATTTAACAACTTTCTTAAGACAAGAGCTATAGCAAAAGATAGGTATGTAACTGTAATGAAAACGGTAATTAACTGTGCTAGTTGGAGTGAGATAAAAAGAGCGTTAGAGGCAAGAGAGGGTATGGAAATTAGTGACTCTGAAATTTACAATTATTTAAATCAATTAATTGATTCATCTTGGATAGTTAAGAAGGATGATAAAAAATATTGTCCATCCGAGCCTTTAATAGCTAAGGCATTTTCTTAATATTCAATGTCAGACTTTCATAGAGTTTCATGCTGTAATTTTTAAACTTATAATCTTTTTGATGCTATGAGAATTTCTGTTTGTTAATCGGACCTGGCAACTAAAGCGATCGCTGGCCACAAAAATTTTATATAAGATCGAAGCATTCAAAAAAATTCGCCAAGAGAATTCTTGGGAAATAAGATTATAGGCTGACTTATATTTTAAAAAATTCATGCCTAGAGAACGTTCAGAATTTCAAAACATCTTCAGCATATTTTGTAGCTCTATCTATGAGCCTTCTGTAGCTTCCTAGATACTTATCCGGCTTAAGCTCCTTCTCCAAAACATCTTTTTCAATAACCTTTGACAGTTCTTCGTCTCTAGCTACAACATCTATGAAATTATCGTTTTCATCCATGGATCTAACCAACTGCATGACTCTTTTATGGGCCTCATGCCTCGGATATCCTCTCTCCACTAAAAGCACGACTAATTTTTCACTTAATATCGCGCCCCTAGTCAGCTCCAAATTTTCCCTTGCAGCCTTCTCATCTATATAGATGGACTCAAGTAAGATGAGCGTATCCTCTAACATCTGGTCTACGGCCATGAAGGCGTGAGGCAAAATCACCCTCTCACTGGAACTATTGGTAAGATCTCTTTCATGCATCAACGGCACATTCTCAAGGGAGGCCAAAACGAGGGACCTGACTACTTTAGCAAGGCCAGAAATTCTCTCAGCTGTTACCGGGTTCCTTTTATGCGGCATTGCACTGCTTCCCACCCTCTCAGAAACCTCATACATTTCCCCGACCTCTGTCCTTGAGAGTTCCCTAACCTCTAAGGCGAACCTATCTAGTTGCGATGCTAATATAGCCAAAGAAGAAATCAATTCAGCAAAACCGTCCCTAGGAGCAACCTGAGTGCTTATAACATGTGGTTCAACACCTAACTGTTTGCTAACCAATTTCTCAATTTCCAACCCTTTCTCCTCCCACGCAGCCATCGTGCCAACGGCACCCGAAACCTTAGACTTGATAACTCTTTTTTCCGCATCCTTCAATCGTTCTAAACTTCTAGCGAGTTCATATGCATAGTTCGCAAATTTAAAGCCGAATGTTATTGGTAAAGCATGTTGGCCATGCGTTCTTCCTGGTGCGATAGAATCGGCATATTTCCAGGAAAGCTCTATAAGGTCACTTATCACCTTTTTCAGCTTCAATTTTATTATAGAGATAGCGTCTCTTATTATCATGGCCCACGTGGTATCTACAATATCATAGCTCGTTGCCCCCAAATGGACAAAATTACCGCACTCACCGCACTTTTCCCCCAGAATATAGGCTAGTGAAGCAATATCATGCCCTAAGATCTTCTCTCTCTCATAAACCTCTTTTGCACCTACATCCTTTCCGCATATTTTTATATGATCTCTGCAAATGCTTGGTGCAATGCCAACTTCAGCCAGTGCATTAAGAAGAGCATTCTCAACTTCTATGTATGTTTTTACTATTTTTTCATAGGAGAACAGACTCCTCATCTCTCCTGAACCGTATCTCCAGTCGAACACGCAAAAAGCATCAAGATTCACCATTAGTTAACCCCCAAATCTTTCCTTCTGTCGATAACATGCATAGCATCTTCTCCAGTGCCGATGAGAGTGATAGGTACTTTAATCTGGTTCTCAATATCTTCAACCCACCTTCTCGCCTCATTGGGTAGAGCGCTCCACTTATTGATCCCGTGAGCTTCCTTGAAAATCCAGTCCAACTTAGTTATCGCAGCTTGTGTGGCTGAGTTCAGCATCACAGCCCTTTTAGCGAGATCTATGTTGAACGGGGCCACTCTTCTCATTCTTCCAGTAACTGTTCCCTTTTCAACTAGGCCAAGCTTTTCAATCTCTTCTTTCACCATTTCACCTTCAAGAGGCCCCTCTCCAACCCTTGTTATGAACGACTTGAAAACGATTAACACCTCATCAGCATCTTTAGGACCAATGCCTACTTCTGAGAGTATCCCCGAAGCGGTCGTGTCCCTGCTAGTTACGTAAGGATATGTGCCATGGTAAAGCGATAGGAAAGTTCCTTGAGTGCCCTCAACCAGAACCTCATCCCCCATCTCTAAAGCCCTTCTCACCGCACCAGGGACATCGATTAACATCCCTCTTAGTTCGTCTACATCTCTAGCGAGCCTGAGCCTCCTCAGCACCCTGTCAGACATAGCAGCACCAACTCCCTGGAAAGTAGACCCGATTGAAGTTAGCATCGAATCGTTCTTCTCTCTTTCGACATGCTCCTTCTCTATAATACCGGTATTGAAGTCTAAGAAAGTCCTATCATTAATTCTGAGGTCTCTTAATTCATTCATTAGAACATCTAGCCTGACAAGCGCTCCTGGAGCTATGAGAAGAGTCGTGGTAGGGCTCACGAAACCCGAGGGTATGCTCCTAAGCTTGTAAACTTTTCCCTCATAATATACGGTGTGACCGGCATTTATTGACCCCGTCCTAACAGCGTATTTAGGTTTGTTCGCCAAGGAGAGATAAGCTCCGATCTTTCCTTTACCTTCGTCTCCAAAGAACCCACCGACCAATACAATAAGCAATTCTTTGCACCCAAACTCTATGACATGATATTTTCCATTCATTAAATCGTTATGCGCTTAAATGAAGGAGAACTAAACAATGTGCAATTAAGAATAAATCGCCAGAAAGATCCCAGGATTTTTAAAAAAGCGGACCCTCCCAATTTAATATTACAGATTGGTCACATTTTTATGATTATCAACATCAGCAACGGTGATTCGTTGTTATCACTTTTATGCCTTAGACGTTGCAATTCAAGACGTGAAAGATCAATCAGATGGTGAAAATCAGAGGAGAAATGAAGGCTTCAATGAAAGCAGCTAATAATAAAAGAGCGATTGTAAAAGCGACATAGAATGGCATTTTCGCAACCAACGAGCGCAGTTCTCCATCTTTACCCAGTACCCTCTTCCAGAACATTACCCCCAACATAGTTCCATAGGAAGCAGAGATAAAAAACGCGGAGAGCTCAAAAATGCCATGAGGGACCATGGATAAAATCGCAAGAGCAGAACTTATTCCTTTATTTTCCGCAAAGGCTACGACGACTCCAGCAACGGCCCCATTTAAAAGTACTATCAAGGAAGGGAGCACGACAGTTATTCCTAGTATGTACATGAGTAATGCGACTGTTAAGTTATTGATGAATATCAGAACGACGGACCAGAAGGAAAAGGGAGCAAACCTAATTGTTTTGACCTTTTCCCCGAATGTATTCATGACTCCCTCGGCGACCCCGGTGGGGGCCACCTTTGCCGAAAGATAGCCCAGCATCCCCCCCATCAAAAAGATAACGAACATCAACAAAACTAGGCTTTTCATTCGCATTTGAGTTCCCCTTTTGTATAAACGCTCATAGTACTATCTTATAGCAACTTATTTCGAATATTATATGCAAACCTAAGTTTTTATTTTTCTCATCGAAATAACATCTAAAGGTGGTTTGAACGAAGGTCCTTATCTTATCAGACATCCATGGCAATTTTGAATCCCTAAAATCTGTTATCGAGAACGCTGAGAGGTGGGAGGAAGTCATAATCCTCGGCGATCTTGTGGACTATGGGCCCGAGCCAGAAAAGGTCGTAGACTTCGTCCGAGAACTCAACCCTCGCTTCATGATTTTAGGTAACCACGACAAAGCCGTAGCGTATGGAGTAGATTGCGGTTGTGGCGAGAAAACACATGAGCTCAGCGTCTATACAAGGATCAATATCTCAATGAAGTTATTATCGGAAGATCAGATAAAATGGCTAAGAAGCTTAAACCCATATATTGAAACGGAGTTAGAAGGAAAGAGGCTTGTCTTAGTACACGGCAGCCCAAGAAATCCCCTCTATGAGTACATGCTACCCAACTTACCTATAGAGACATTAAAACTTATGCTTTCTCCGTCTACAGTCTCGATGCGCCGATCTATGCAACTTAAGCCAGGTATCGTAATTGCGGGACACACTCATATACCTATGGATATGTCTATTGAAGGAGTTAGGGTCTTGAATCCCGGAAGCGTAGGGCAACCCCGCGATGGAGATCCCAGAGCTTCTTACGCTATACTTGATACTGAAAAGATGAATTTTTATGTTGTTAAGGTTAGATATGATATCGATAAAACGATTTTGAAGTTAAAAAACATTGTTACAGAAAATAAAGTTTACGAGAAACTCGCGAAAATACTTTTAACCGGGTCTATATGAGGGATCCATGAAGACCTTAATACCTATTTCCCATTCCATAGGCCGAGACCTTTATAATTGTTAATCAATTCCTATATTCTCAGAATCTCGGGGATCCCCATCAAAAATTTTGTCAACACGATTGCGCCTCCGCAGCTAAAAATCGGCGGGACAAGGCTATCTAAGCCAATTATAAAGAACAATTAAAACAGAGAAAGGATCAATCTCCTTTAAGGATGAGCTTCATGTTGCGAACAACGCTTCCCTTACTTAAGATTTTTGGGCCTTCAAAATATGTTTGCGATGGTGCCGCTCTTTTTATCCGTAAAATGTTTACAACTTGAAGCCCCCTTTCAAAACGGGGAAAAGTTAGAAAAATATTAATGTCTTTAAGGTAAAATCAAAGTAAAGTACAGTTGTTGTAAAACACATGTATTTTTGGAAGAGGAGCGAATATGTCCCTTAAGCTGAGAATTCTTGGAAGCGGAAAGGAAGTTGGCAGGGCGGCCATAGCCCTTGAGTATAAAGATAGGGCAGTGATGTTAGATTATGGAGTAAACTTCGATGATAACGATAATCCGGTTATGCCTATGCATTTTCCTCCAAATAAGCTTGACGCGCTCGTCCTAAGCCATGTTCATTTAGATCACATAGGGGCAGCCCCACTCCTGTATTCTTCGATAGCACCCCGGGCCTTTTCTACCAACCTCACGAGATCTCTCTCTAGATTGATGCTTGAAGACTTCTTGAAGCTTTCGGGTTACTACTTAGATTTCGAGATAAATGAGGTCAATTCGCTAATTTCAAGCTTGGAAAGCGTATCCCACGGTTCCAAGGTAAAAGTTGGAGAATTTGAGTTTGAATTTTATGACAGCGGTCATATACCAGGAAGCTTATCCGTAAAAGCTTCTACACCAGAGGGCAACGTGCTATATACAGCAGACATAAACACAATTGAAACAAAGATCGTGAGCGGTGCGAGGCTAAATAATGTAGAAGCAGAGACCGTCGTTATCGAGAGTACTTATGGAAACGCCGATCACCCTAAGAGGGAGGACGTCGAAAAGAGGTTCATAGATACTGTTAAGGAAGTTCTATCTTCGGATGGAACCGTATTGGTCCCTGTATTCAGTGTGGGAAGGGGGCAAGAAGTGATGGCAATACTTGAAGACAACGAGATCTCTCCGGTTTATGTAGATGGTATGGTAAAAAGCGCTACGGACATTATGCTGGAAAATAAGGAATTCCTAAAAGATCCTTCTTTGCTAAAGAAGGCCAGAGAGAACCAGATATTTCTGAGCGGGTGGCAGGACAGAAGAACTGCTTGGAAGAAAGGAGGCGTTATAGTTTCAAGCTCTGGAATGTTGAAGGGCGGGCCTTCTAGGTACTTTCTGAAGAAAATACACGATAATCCTAGGAATGCGGTTATACTTGTGAGTTATCAAGGTAGGGGGACGCCTGGCAGAGAATTGATAGAGAAGGGGACGTTTTCAGAAGGAGGCGAACGTATCAGGGCAAGATTGGAATGGATGGACTTCTCGAGTCATGCTGGAAGGAGCAATCTATTGGAGATCTTAAAGAACATTAAAAACATAGAAAGGATCGTTCTCGTACATGGTGAAGAAAGCGTCCAAAAAGAATTTGCCAAAAACATCAAGGAAATTTTAGGAATAGAGCCAATGATCCCTGCAACCGGAGAAGTTATAGAAATCAGATCTCCTTGATCGAAGGGCAACCTATTTTGGTGGCGAAGTCCGATGCGATCTTCTTCAGATCTTCATTGTTTGACGCGCCCGTGTTTTCTTTCCTGAACACTAACGTGTAGAGCATTTTCTTAGTCCTTAGCTTCAACTTTACCTCATCTTTGTTCACTTTAAGCCTACATTCTTGCGGGGGTTGCCTCAATTCCTTGACCTTCTTTTCTGCCTCATCCAAAGTTGAGAACAACAATTCCTGCGGCAAATTTATCACCTTTCGCTATATATCCTTGCTGTCTAAAGAAATAAACCTGAGGATATTATAACTTTTACCGGTGGTATACTATAAAAAAGGAGGAATGGAAAAGGCTAGCTGCAAAGGGGGCTTTAGAATTAGAAGAGCTCGTAAATGCTGAAATAATTGGTGTAGGCACGGGGAGCACAGTTGCACATCTTATAGATCTGTTTCCTTCTAATATAATACAAAGGAAATTGTTCGTCGCTTCAAGCATGGACACTGCATTGAAATTGAAGGGAAGAGGAGCTAAGGTGATGGACGCCTCGGCTCTAGACTCCTTAGATATTTACATAGATGGAGCAGATGCTGTTGATTGGGAAGGCAACGCCATTAAAGGAGGGGGTGCGGCCCTTTTCCGAGAGAAGGTACTCGCGTCAATGAGCAAATTCTTCACTATTATAATAGACGAGGAGAAGTTGGTGAAGGATTTGAGAGAGAGGCCTTTGCCCGTTGAGGTAGACCCATTTGCCCTTTCTTTTGTGGTAAGGAAAATAGAGGAACTTGGAATGAGCGCTTTTATTAGACAAGCGAAGGAAGGGAAGCAAGGACCTATTTTTAGTGATAGCTGCAGGGTGATAGTGGACGTAGATATAAGGAATTGGGGAGAGGATTTAGAGAAACTCGATGCGGAACTTAAGAGAATACCTGGAATCTTAGAAACGGGGCTGTTTATAGGGATGGCCGACGTCATATTAATCGGAGGAGAGGGAGGAATTGCCAGGAGGCCTGGAGGGAGGAGAGTGCGAAAAGGTAGCTGAAGGATTGAGCGAGAGCAGCATAGAAAAGGCTAAGAGGGCCGCCAAAGAGGGCAGAGTAATCATAGTCTCTGAAGACCCAGAAATTGCTGTTTTCCTCGGATCGACTGGCGACTATGTTTTAATTCCTCCCGTTTATTGCAGTTGCAAGGATTTCTCCATTAATGCTTTGATAAGAGGGAAAAGGAGGACATGTTATCACCTGCTTTCATTTTGCCTAGCTAAACAGTCAGGTTCAATTAAGAGCATCCCGACCCCTACCAAAATAGAGCTCACAACTATAGTGAGGGAAATCATTATCAGTGGGAGATCTAAAGAACTGAGAAAATTGATAAATATCTCAGAAGGCTCAATGAAAGAGTAATAGAAATCGAGGGAGATGCTTTTCCGTGGGTAGAAGGAGGAAGAAGAGAGAGCAACCGAAGAGGATAGTGAGGAAGATCCCGAAAATTTTCATGTGCCCTCACTGCAACAAACAAACGCTGAGGATAAGCGTTTCTTCGAAGCCATCAGACGAATATGCCGTAGCAGAAGCATTCTGTGGAGAATGCGGATTCTGCGCTAGATTCAAAGTCCCGAAGCTATACCAACCTGTGGATGCATATGGTAAGCTCGTAGATCTATACGACTCTTTCACTGGAAACATAGAGGAAGAGATCAGGAACAAAAGATGCATTGGGGACCTAAACGGTAGCAAGGAGGAGATCTCGGAGAATGAAGGTAAGTGAGTATTTAAAGCAAAAGAGGGACGAAGGTCCCCTTCACCTCTCTTTAATAGACCCGCAGAAGACCGATGCAGGAGAAGCAGAAAGAATAGGCAGGGAGTTAATGGATCTGGGTACAGACGCTTTCCTAGTAGGTGGAAGCCTTGGTGTAGATCAAAGAGAGGCTGAAGAGGTCGTTAAGAAACTGAAATCCTCAGGAGCACCAGTGATAATTTTTCCCGGGGATGTGAACAATGTCGTGAGAGGGGCAGATGCAATATTATTTATGAGCTTGCTGAATAGCGACAGCGTTTACCATATAATAGGTGCACAGGTACAGGGGGCCATATTGGTAAAAAAATACCACCTAGAACCCCTACCAACCGGGTATATAATAATAGGATATGGTGGAGCCGCAGGATATGTAGGTAGGGCTAGACCAATACCTTTAGATCAACCGTACATAGCAGTAGCGTACGCTATGGCTGCAGAAATGCTTGGTATGAAGTATATTTATCTGGAGGCTGGATCAGGAAGCCCGCAATCGGTCCCCCCAGAAATCGTTAGAGCAGTTAAGAAAAACCTCGAGGAAGCGTTTTTAATTGTGGGAGGCGGAATAAGGACCCCAGACGCCGCTAAGCTCATCGTTGAGGCAGGTGCGGACATGATAGTTACCGGAAACATTCTTGAGAAGGATCTTGGGGCAGCGAAGGATATAATAAGAGCGATAAAGAGGAAATAAATTAAAGTTGAAAACCTCGCCTTATAAGGCGAGGAGGGCATCATAGAAAAAAGTTGTTTAGGGTTTTACATAAACTTTCAATGTTAAGGTATTACTGCTTCTTCTCTTCCTTCTTTCCCTTCTTCTTTCCCTTCTCGGCCATTTTTTTCGTTCACCTAGATTGGAATATATGTTTTAAGATTTTCTAATAACCACAGATATATGAAATAATCCCCCTTTCGCGGTCTAATTATATTTAAAAAGAACTATATTAAGAATCAATATGGTAATACTAAAAGCTTATAATCTAGTTTTCGCCTTCTACGATTCTCCGCTATGCATATTTGAGATCTGCGATATTCCTAATACTTTTTTAGTGACATTGACAAGATTTTTGAGCTTTGCGTTGAACGTTAGGCTTTTAGAAACTCGTTGTACGCAGGGATACTCATTTACTTTGAATTTAACCGTCTTTTTATAATTACAAATTTCACTTGAGCACATTACATGCCTAAATATAGTTTGCTCTAAATTTCCACTCTAAACTTAAATTTTATCATTTTTACAACCGAAAGCCTCGCTTTTCAGGGCATAGAGGAGGTTAGGCTTTTTCCAAAATTGACTTTAGCTCCTCTCCAGCCTTTTCTAGCTCGTGGAGCACCTCCTGTAACAACTCCGGATTCTTCGCTTCTTCTAAATCCTCTAACAGTGAAAAAAAGTCTCTAGCGAATGCTAGGAGATCTTCGGCAACAATCGCAACGATCTTCTCCTTTTCTTCTATACTAGCTATTTCTATAGCTTTTTCTATAAGAGCATCACTGGGATGAGTCTTTCCGTTTAGGAACTTGCTCAGCGCCGCCCTTGATATACCAAGCGCTTCAGCAACATTGCTTCCCCCCCTCTCACTAACCAGAACCTCAATTATTCTTCTTCTCCCCTCTTTACTGAGCATATGAGCAAGCATTACTCTCTCATCGAAATCATCTTGTATTATGCATTTAATTAAATGTTTAAGAAGCAATACAATTAAGAGTTCTCTCTGGCATTGCATACTAAAAAACTCGCCCTTTAAAGAAGAAAGAAACACGGAACCCTAAGAACAAAACTAACTTTGAAAAAGAAAAATGGGCCCGCTGGGAATCGAACCCAGGGCCTCCGCCTTGTAAGGGCGGCGTCCTAACCAGGCTAGACGACGGGCCCGCAGAATTAATGGGATCTGGGAAAGATTATAAGTTTTTCATCCCTACTATCAGAGATCCTTTGTAAGGATAAGGTGTTTACGACCGCAGGAGGTTCTTGGCTCCAAATTGTATATGTGGAAGATCCTTTATGCGACTAGGAAAAATAAGTATCAAGCGTCCAAAAAGTAGTTTATTAAGCTTAAAATTCATTAATTAGTATGTAGTCTCGAACGGAACTCCTGGTCGTTTAGTGCTAGGAGAGATCGGCCTATGGCTCGCTACAAACGACGAGGCCTTTTCTCTTGGAGCTGAAGTTAGGTAGGGTGTTGGACATGTTCAGGATGAACCCAAGTGAAATGAAAAAAATGCTCAAGAGAATGGGTATTGCGGCGGATATTGAAGAAGTAGAGGATGCAGAAAGAGTTGTGATCGAAAGGGAAAGAGAGAGTAACCTACTCGTGGAGAATCCCAGCGTGACGATTATTAGAATGAAAGGAGAGACAATACTTTATGTCTATGGAGAGGTGAAAGAGGTTTCTAAAAAAGTCGCAGAGCCCACGCAGAAGCCCCAGATTCCCGATGAGGACGTGCAATTAGTAGCTATGGAGGCAAACGTAAGCTTAGAAGAGGCAAGGAAAGCGTTAGAAGCAACAAATGGCGATATAGCGCAGGCCATCATGTTGATTCAGTCGAGGAAAAAATGAGCATACAATCACAAGACAACTTTTCTTTAACTGTCTATGGGTTCAAAGAGGGTGAAAGCCCTTCTTTGAGGGCGTGATAGTTCACGGTTGGATGATATTAATATAATTAAAATTGTTTTGGCTCAAAGCAATCACTCGTTAAACAGTTGCATCGCTTAACTGCATAGGAAAACTTATACGGTTTAAGTCAGAAAATCAACTCCCAAGAAGCCCCCTGAGACCATTTAAAAGAGAATTTACATCTGGAGCACGAGAGAGGACCAAAGGTATTCCGTCACCCTCAGCTAGTTTCACCGCCAATGGATCCACTGCTTTTGGTCCATGTATTATCACTGCTCCCGGTTTCAGGAAAGAAACTCTAACGGCAACCATAGGAGACCTTCCGGTACCGACATTTGTAAAAACCAGCGCTCTCTCAGTTGTGAATCCCATTATGCTCAAAAACTCATAACCTGTCATGCTTTCTATGGCTGCAATACTATCTAGGACCGTATAACCATATAGCTTCTTCTCCTCTTTTCCTTTACCACACAGAAGGACTCCATTTACGGCATCAATGACCTTACCAAGCGGTACCTCTTGTTGGAACTCCCTCATATCGAGTAGAGCAGATGGTGGTAGTCTATGTCCTCTTGCTAGCTCTTTGACCACAGCATATCCTCTTTCCCCATCGATTTCTATAAGAGTCCTAACGAATTTTTTCACGAAACCCGTTCCCGGAGTTCTTCTTCCCTTTTCATAATCGCTTAGGACACTAGGTGAGATCCCCATCCTTCTGGACAGCATAAGCTGTGTCACATCGAATAACTCTCTCCATTTTCTCATCGATTTTCCGGGGGATTCACTCCACGCTATGTCCCCAGCTATTTCCTTTGCAACCCTCTCGACAACCACTTCAGAAGTCATCTTTACCTCCTCTATACAATCAAATTAAATTTTCCCAAGAAGGTTAAATATATTTCGATAAAAGTCGAAAATTACTTTGTCTTTCGAGCTCAGTTGAATGCTCTACTCAAGGCTTAGACTAAAAAATACAACTTTTCGACAAAATAGAGTCAACGATAAAGCGAAAAACATTTTAAAGTTATCTAACTTTCAATTCTTTTGGGGCCCGTAGTCTAGCTTGGTAGGATGCGAGGTACGACCCTTTAAAACAGGAAGGGTCGCTCGACTCGGGACCAAAAGGCGATAATCCTCGTGGTCCGGGGTTCAAATCCCCGCGGGCCCACTTCATAACTGAAACCTTCGCCATTGATCTGATCTCCTCCAGTCCTAAAGGCTAGATTTTCTCTAGGACTTTTCATTTGTCCGCATCTATTCAGAATTACATCTGTCATAGTGTAGCAGTCGGGAAAGCTAAAGATCCCCCCCATAACACTGTTTATGTAGTTGCCTTAATCGCTTGGATGCGGGATTGGCAACCACGATTCGAATCTTATTCATCGCCAAAAGCGATCAAAACGAAAGGAGATTTAAGATTTTTATTCATTCCGCCTCGAAAGACGAGGCTTTTAGTTATAAAGAAACAGTTTAAAAAAACGATTGACCTTCTTTAACCGGTTATGGCGCTTATTCTCTTCAATATGTCTGTCCTAGTTACGATTCCCTTTGGCTCACCGAGTGCATTCACTACTATGAGTCTTCCTACTCCATGGAGCTCCATAAGCCTCACGGCATCCATTATATCTTCATCCTCCCTTATAGTAACGACATGTTTTTTCATATACTCCTCAACTTTCGCTTTAGTGTTGCCATCACTATATGCCTTAGCAATATCTGTAGTTGTGATTATACCGACTATTCTTTCTCCCTCGATCACTGGGGCACCTCTGATCCTTTCCTTGAACAGCAGTCCAGCAGCCTCTCTCAATGATATTTGTGGGGTAAAGGTTATCAGGTTCTTGGACGCTATATCCCCAACATTTTCTTTTGGTATGCTTACAAGCCTCTTGATTAAAATAGCTATCTGCCCCATTGCCTTGTCTATATGTTGCACCTCGCCATCTATGAGAATGCGGTTGTATGATGTAGGACCAATCCTAATCAAATCTCCTTCCTTTATCTCGTCAAAATTGCCACTGGCCTTGATTATAGCTCTTCCTCCGCCTGGATTCAAAACGTCTAATACTTCTACGGAAAAGGCAGTTACATTGGTCTCCTTGTCACCCTTCTTTAACTTAAGGGAGCCATATGAAATCATCCCAGAGCTCTTTACCAGTTCCCTTGCCTTCAGTGTAGGAACATAACCACCCATTGGACCGGTCTTGCTTTCAAGCAGACCTAGGCTCCTTAGGCTGGATATAACGTTCCTTACTGTACCCTCGTCTTTTCCGATCATTTCTGCTATTTCTATACTCTTGACCAGTCTCTTGTTCTTATCATATAGAGTTATAAGTGCCATTAGCACTTCTCTTTGGGTTTGAGTTAGTTCATACATATACATCTTTCCAATTCCTCTCTTAGTGAAAATTTTTTAACTATATTTGAGTAAAAAAGCTTTATTATAATTTTCAATTATTTAAGAAGAAATTATCCTATTTAAATTTAACGATATTGTTACCAACATATTCAACTGACTTTCTCCCCACTTTAAAGGGCGAAGGTTCACCGAAGCAATTAGTGTTACAACTGTAGGCTTCGCCATTCAAGGCGAAAAGGAGATCGGTATCATATTAACACTCTGAATGTTTCAGCCGCAGGCCTTTCTTCATTACGGCAAGCCACCGCTCAAAGGCTTTCGCCAGGCCCGGGTTCTTTCATCAAAAGCGCTTTGTATTTTACAATTGATGCTCCGCTCTTCAAGCTTTGATAAAGGAGAAGGCTTAATAAATTTTAGCTTAAGAATCAATTAGTATCCTTGAAAATAGATAAAAATACGAGAAATCACTCTGAAGTTTTGTCGTACAATGTAACAAATGTTAATCATAACGACTCTTATTCATGATGGAGCATTTATTGAAGACCAAAATTTTAGGGCATGTAAAGTGCGAAATGGAATGGAATAAACTGGAAAAACAAATATAAGGTGTTTTTCAAAAATTATGTTGCGCGGGCCCGTAGCTCAGCCCGGTAAGAGCGCCCGGCTCATAACCGGGTGGTCGAGGGTTCAAATCCCTCCGGGCCCACTTATTTATTTTAAAAAGAAAGAGTGAATATGGCAGCAGCGAGCCATCTTTAGATTGAATGACTTTTAGCTTTTTGTGTAGTTCCTCGTTTTTTCAGCGAGGTTTTAGACTGTAGCTGAAACGGTAACATTAAATATATAGCTAAAATAAGTCCTTATAGCTAAGACCAAGTTTTCAATCGTCTTAACTAAAAGTCTCCTTTTTTCAAGATGGAATTAAGCTAAAGCAGATCTCTCTCGTTAAGCGAAAAAAGAAAATACATGTAACAGAGCAACTAAAAACGAAGCAGCGAGGCTTACTGAGACGTATACCCTTACTTTACTTCCTATCAATATAGACGATCCATAGAAAGCAGGCAGAGCCTTCAACAGTAGTCTGGGAACTGAAATTGCTGGAGTCCCCTTTATACACAAGAGTTGTGCAATAACTAACAGCGAAAATACCAACTCTAGCTTCATCTTCCTCGTTACCAAAGGTATGAGAGAGAAGATAAAGAAAGCTTCAAACAAGATGTTTCTGACGAGCCAGTATGCTGGTGGAAGCGTAATGGGGCCGACACCCCAATACTGAGATGTAAACCAACCATGTAAGATCCACTGAATCTGCCCCCAGGGCGAAGTTAGATCACTCCCCCAATATTTCCCCTCCGCATAGAAATAATAAAACGGGTCACCAGTCTCCATTTGAAAGAAAATCAATATTGCGATACCCGTAATTAACGGTATCAGTAGGTACTTTTTCCTTTTGAGCATAAAAAATGCTGGAAATACGATAGCTGTTGCGTATGAAGATAAGATAGCCATTGATAGTGACAGCATTGAAGCCACATTGTTCTCTTTTTTTCGTGAAAAGTACAAAGCGAGAGCCAAAAAGGAAATCGTAACAGGCTCACTATATGGTAAAAGTGTGTATATGAGAAAAGTTGGGAAGAATGCCAAGATGAGGGTAGTCTTTTCCCCGTAAAGGCGATAAAATATTAAAAGAGCAACGTAACTGAAGGCGTTTGAAACTAAAGCTGCAGAAAGCCAGGGAATTCCTATGGTAGTGTTCACTAGTTTTATTATCAATGGAAAAAGAGGGGCAAAAGCATAATCATCCGGAGAAGAGTATCCATGGAGTGCTATATTTATATATCTACTTGCATCCCATTTCATAAACGCGGTTTCTAGAGACCACCCGGATATGGCAGCTAAAAAGAGAATTAAGGCCAGCTTGGACGCTGTGAACAGAGAGAGCAGCCTGAGGATTCCTTTCTCTTTCCGAAGCATCAACTTCATCATCCACGTTCAACAATTATATTGGTAATGTTATTATTTTTTATAACTGGAAACCTATACCTTTCAGGCAAAGGAGAAATTGTATATGAACTATATTAAACCAGGTCATTCGGCGATTCCCCAAACGCAAATCAAGAACCAAACAGTTCAAGGCACGAGATGGATAAAACTTATATTGTTAGCATTGTCTTGCTTGTCCTAGACCACGAAAATCAGAGGTGTTGAGCGTGGGCGTAGCTATCATTGTTACAGGCTATCCAGGTTCGGGCAAGTCTTCGGTGGCAGAAGCGTTGAAAAACCTCTTAGGTGAAAGTGCGAATCTGGTCGAGGTGGACACCCTTGCGAAACAGCGAGGCTTATTTTCTATGTATGATGCTAAAAGAGGGTCCCACGTATATGACGAAGAATATATTTCGAGGACATTGAGCGAATTGGTCGAAAGTAAAGCCGATATCTTTTATATATTTTCCATATTCCCATGCATTTTGCCTAGGGAAAAGGTCTCAATTGTTTTTGTGCTCAGAGCTGAAAAAGATGTTTTAAAAAAGAGGATGTTGGAAAGGAAATGGGAACTGGAGAAGGTAGAGGAAAACTTAGAAGCGATGGAGCTCGGTGAAATCGAAGAAGAGGCTATGGAATGCTTCGGAGCAACAAAGATAGAAGTTATTGACACTACAGAAAAGGATCCCAGGGAAATCGCGGAGCATATTTTACAAAGATCTTCTCTTCTTTTCAGTAGTGGGTCAAAAGTCTAAGCTAAAAAACTTCACCGTAGCTGACAAAAACAATTTAGAAGATCTTATTTCAAAAAACTTTAAGGGGTTAATCTTCCTTTTTCTCCTCTTCTTCTCCTTCCTTCTTGCCCGGAGCTCCCGCTTCCTTACCTCCTCCAGCCTTGCTAGCCGCGATGAAATCATCTATTCTGAGGATCATCGTTGCCGCTTCGGTCGCAGCTTTGATGGCGTTTATCTTAATGGCTGCTGGCTCTATGACTCCCAAATTCAACATATCCTCAACATTTCCATTGAAGACGTTGATTCCCATGAACTTGCCATTGTGATCAGAGTGGGCTGCTCTCAGCTTCATTATCATCTCGAGCGCATCCAGACCAGCGTTCTCTGCTAGAGTCGAGGGCAAAGTTTCGAGAGCTTTAGCAAAGGCTTCGATCGCGAGCTGCTGCTTTCCTCCTACTTTTGGAGCGACTACTCTAAGTCTCTTAGCAACCTCAATTTCTACAGCGCCGCCACCTCCTACAATTTTACCATATTTAACAGCATCGGCGACAGCGCTTAGCGAATCCCTAAGCGCCCTCTCTCCCTCAGCTACAAGCCTCTCAAATCCTCCTCTTATCAGTATTGTTACGCTCTTCGCATTCTTGGCCCCCTCTACAAATACCATCTTGTCTTCTCCAACTTTCCTCTCTTCTACTAACGCCGCTTCTCCTAGGTCGGATGGCTGTAGGTCTTCTATGTTAGAAACTATTCTGCCTCCAGTTGCCCTTGCTAGTTTCTCCATATCGCTTTTCTTGACCCTTCTTACGGCAAGGATCCCCTTCTTAGCTAGGAAGTGCTGGGCCACGTCGTCTATTCCTTTCTGGCAAATGACAACATTCGCTCCAGTCTCAGCTATTTTGTCAACCATTTTCTTAAGGATCTCTTCCTCTTCCTGCAGGAACTTTCTCATTTGCAATGGGTCGTTTATCCTGATCTCCGCATCGATTTCAGGCTTCTCAATCTCGAGCGCCGCATCTAAAAGCGCAATCTTGGCCTCCTTTACCCTCTTGGGCATTCCTGGGTGTACTACCTCTTTGTCGATTACTACTCCATCTATTAGGAGCGTATCAAGTAGGCTACCTCCATGCTTCTTGACTATCTGTATGTTGTCAAGGTCCACATAGTACTTGTCGCCTCTCTTCTCTGCGATTTTTACGATCGCCTCAACGGAGATTTCCGCTAGCTTATCCCTGGATCCCTGGACCGCTTTGCTGTAGAGGCTAGTTGTAGCGATTTTCTTGAGTATATCCTTATCGTTGACATCTATCGGAACACTAATCTCCTCGACTACTTTGAGAGCTTCTTCCATTGCCCTTTTGTATCCAGATACAATGATAGTTGGGTGGATCTCTTTATCAAGAAGATCCTCTGCCTGCCTGAGAAGCTCTCCTGCTAAAATGACAGCTGTCTTCGTACCATCCCCAACCTCTTCATCTTGCCCCTTAGCAATTTGAACCATCATTTTTGCGCCTGGATGCTGGATGTCCATTTTATCAAGTATAGTCGCTCCGTCATTAGTTATAGTGATGTCGCCAAGGCTGTCCACTAACATCTTATCCATTCCCTTCGGACCATAGGTTGTCCTGAGGGTCTCGCTGATGGCCTTAACGGCCATTATGTTGTTTCTGAGAGCGTCTCTCCCAGCTGTCCTCTGCGTTCCTTCTTTCAATATAAGAACTGGTATTCCAGTAGGCTCAACGGACATATCAGACACCTCACAAGCAAATTATTACGTGAGCTCTAGTAATTTGAGCGTCAAAGGATCCATTATAACCACTTCTATATAAATTTTTCTCTCTATACCAAGATATTGACGATATGAACAGAACTGCTCATGGTAATCCTTCAAATATCCTACGTGGGTACAACATGGAATAAATAACTTTTTATAACTGAAAGCCTCGCCGTTCACGGAGAGGATGGCGAGAGAAGCTTTCTTGCCTCACAGG
>JAEMPT010000063.1 GCA_022759165.1 Thermoprotei archaeon | reverse complement strand
GTAAGTTTCCTGGAAGAAGCAGGAAATCCTCACCGCGAGGTGGGGATGCCCCGTTCGTAAGGGCGGGTAGTTCACAAGAACTAGGAGTAGAGATAGTTGATATAATCAAAATCAATGTCACTCCAACAGATGATGATATAAAAAGAGTAATAAAAGATTTATCAAAATAAAATAATAGAGAGGATTAAAAACCGACAAGCAGTTATTCAAGATTTTTCATGAGAACCCTTAGCGCGTTTCTATACGCGATGTTCTTGATATCTTCCTCAGAGAATCCCGATTCGATTAGCTTACCGTAAAGGTACGGCAACTTGTCAACTCTCTCAAAACCTTCAGGTGCCGGCAAGCCCATCAGTCCGAGAAAATCTGTGCCTATCGCTAACATATCACTACCGAAACTTTCCTTGATGTAGGCGAAGTGCCTAACGAGATCGTCAATCGTAGGTTTCGAAGAATTGGAAACCAAAGAGCTGATCGCTGTGATGCCAATTATTCCTCCATTCTTTTTTAGAGCCTCGAGGATTTCGTCGCTTACGTTCCTAGGCTTCGAGACAAGCTTTTTCGCGTTGGCGTGGCTTATGATTGCAGGCTTTTTACTTATTTGGAGGGCATCCAACGCTGTTCTTTCGCTTGCATGTGCCAAATCAACGATTATCCCCAACTTATTAGCATTCCTTATGAGCTCCTCACCTAAGTCGGTTAGGCCGAGGTCCTTCTTAGACGAGCAGCCTGTGCCATACTTGTTGGAGTAGTTCCAAGTTAGACCTATGCTTCTAAGACCGAGTTTCTTGAAAATAACAAGATCGTAAGGATCGTCTAGCGGTTCAGCGCCCTCTAGGTGAAGAAGGAAACATATGCCTTCTTCAAGCAAGCACTTTTCAGCATTGGCATAACTCTGAACAATATTTATTCTATAGTATTCGGACATCTTATAATAAATTGAAAAATGCTCTAAGGTGGTGGACTGAGGAGCCCTGTACTTTGTGCCCGGCATCCATTTGCCGTATAAGCTTTCAAGCGAACTGGACCTCTCTGGGTCGAACGTCTCTATTCCTGGAAATATGGCCGCAAAGACTAATCTTACGCCACCTGCTCTATACTTCGGTATATCAGCTTCTCTTCCAGCAATATCTTTACCGAAGTCATCATAAGGCAATCCTCCCCCATGGGTCAAAAAATAAAGAGAAATGTCTTCATGGAGATCTATACTGGGAATATCTGAGAGATGAGACATTTTGCTTCGCCAGCTACAGCTCCTGCTCTTCATTTTAAATTTTGCTATGCTGTATAGAAACCTTTTTTCTTTATTAGATTTGTGCTTCCCTTACTTGTTCGGCCATTTGCATCGAGATAGCATATAGTATTTTGCCATTTCTCTTCAATATATCTTTCCGCTTTCTCAAGCTTCATGAAAGGTTTGGTTGGCTTCCTCTTATCTCGAAATTCGAATAATTCTCGACATGCAAAGTTGTTAAAATATTTAATAGGTTTTGAATTATAAGAACTGGAGGCGTCGATTTTGCAAATGGAAATGGAGCAGAAGATAGCTCTCGCACTCGCACTAGGAACCTTGGTCATGCTCGTCCTTCTTGGTCTCACAGTTGTGGCTTCCCAAGTTGATTGTCCAAGCTACAAGCCCCTTTATTCTCAGCCGGGATTGGTGCTGGTGTATAATATATCGGTGACGCAGGGAACTTACAACGAGTCCCAGCTCAGGACCGAGACCGTTATTTCTAGGAATCTTGGCAATTACACCGCAAGAATTCTCGTTGTCAATACTACTGTGGGCGCGAATCCTATGATACCGTTATTCAACGATACAAGCGTTTATAGAATTGATGAAGGGCTCGGCATGGAGGAGATACCATTGTATGATGTAATGCTACCTATGGGTATTGAAGAGTTCTCCGTTTCTGGGATGAAGTTTTTGGGGACTAGGTATTACGATCCAAACAGCGGTGCTATAATTACGATAGATCAAAACACTGGCATCATACTTAAGATCGCGTACTCTGGAATGAGTTACGAATACACCGCTACCCTCATAAGAATCGATGGGGGGAGCTGGTGCAATGCCTGGTAAATCAAGGATCCACGTCAGAGTTTATGGCAGAGTCCAAGGAGTGTTTTTCAGGGCATTCACTAAATCAGTCGCTGAAGATCTAGGCTTGAAAGGCTGGGTCAGAAATGTTGAAGATGGAAGCGTAGAGATCGTCGCCGAAGGAAATGAAGAAGATCTGAGGAAGTTTCTAGAGGAGGTTAGGAGAGGTCCACCTGCTGCCATCGTAGAAAAAGTAGATGTGGAATGGGAAGATTATACGGGAGAGTTCATGGGCTTCGCGATAAGGAGGTAGCATCGTTCTCGTCTACCTTTATTTAAGAGTTTTAATATTATTTTTAATATTAGGACAAACATATAGGACTAGTGGGGTATATTAATTGGCACTTCCTACCTCTCTCTACGGAGCATTAATTTCGGTTGGAATTTCGGTATTGATATTTGCGGTGGGTATATTAATAGGTAAGGCATTAGGCTGGGCCATCACCAACTTGCTGAAAAAAGTAGGCATGGATGAATGGCTAGAAAAATTCGCTATAGGGAGGGCCATAGCTAAGTCAGGTTATAAGCCGAGCGATTTCTTCGGAAAGATTACTGCTTGGCTTGTTTATGCGACGGCGACTGTGCTAGCCCTATACTCAACGACCGTGTTCCTCAATATATTCGTAGCAAGCGATATTTTAAAGACAATACTTGTCGTATATATAGGGGGGTTTGCGAAAGCGTTTGTAATCATAATCATAGGTTTCCTTCTTGTCGACGCTTTTATTGGATATTTGTACAAGAGTTCGGACACTGTGGAAGAGGCTGAATTCCTCGGGCCTATAGCAGAATATCTTAGGGTACTTCTATATATAGTAACTGTGGTATTCGCAATTGAGCAGGGAGGAATTCAGGTATCCTTCCTTAGCAATATGCTGACCCCGATAATGTGGGGGATAACAGCTGTAATGGTGATAGTTATTCTTTCAAAATCGCTATCAAAGCACTTCAAGGCAGGAAATGATGAAGAAGGAGAAGAAGAGAAAAAATCTCGGATGTAAGGCTCATGGTAAAGGTAGCTCTCCGAAGCGGAGGTATCTATCGAGAAACAGCGGTAGAGTTTTTATCAGTTTTTTCTTGAAATAACGAGGAATTTTCTGATAAAAGGAAAGCGTTTTTTCCTGCAATTCCATCTGCCTCGACATCCTCTTCATCGGCTCACTTCTAAAGCTCTCCATATAAGCTTCTTCCGCCCCAAAACCTTCCGCGAGTTTTATAGCGAATGCTCTTGAATGTATGACTGAGGGCCTTATTCCTTCCCCCGTCAAAGGAAAAACTGTTCCAGCCGCTTCTCCGATGGCATAGATAGAGTGGAAGTGCCTAGGGCGGGGGCTTTCCAATGAGATGACGGAGGTAGAAATCTCCCTTATCTTAGCATCCTTCACTTTACGTTTTGTGTACGACAATACAAAGGGAATTGGGTTTTTCACGTTGAGTGAGCCGTAGCCCACGTTGAGCACCTTTCCTTTCGAGGGAAAGATCCAGTAAAAGCCAACGTTATCTGGGTCAAAGTCCATGAGTACGCCTGAAAACGGCTCTTTACCCTCTACGATGGCCCTCGCTATAGGGATCCTCCTTTTCCCTTCGGCGAAAGGTCCCCGTGCATCGATTACCAAAGACGAGATCATTTCTGTAGGTCTAACTCTACTGCAAATCAATCTGCCCCCCATCTTCTTGACCTCAGCTCTCATCGATTCCACCCATTCCTGCTTGTTAATTATGAACCATGCAGGAGAGGAGAAGTGCCTCTCTGCGATCAGCTCTCCACAGATTGCCACATGGAAGTCCCTGATCTCTTCTGCAATGGGGGGATCGACATCATATATTTCCATATTCAAATTGAGGAGCGCTTCTCCGCATGGCTTTCGATATGGGCACTCACCGTCATAAATCCTAAGATCTATCTCGGCGCCTAATCTTGAAAGCAGGACTAGGGAAAAGGAGGACCCTGAAGGTCCTCCCCCTATGACCGCTATGCCTTTCTTTTCCAAATCAACTCACCTTTCAGCATACCGGTATTTTATTCCTCGCCAAGCGAAGCTTTCGCTTCATCGATATACTTTACCCGATGATTGTCGAGGTGAAGGGACGAGCTCTTCCATTTTAAAGCGTTTTTGCCAAGTATAGGCTGTATTCAATTCCTAACATAAAACGTGGTAAGGGATATATATCCACTATTTTCAAGCCGACCTTCGTTCTTTAAACTCATGCTAAAATAAATTTATTAAGTTTTAATTGAGATAACCACTTGCGCAGCTTATTATAAAAGAGGTGCGAAAAGTGTCAGTCGGGAAAGTAAAAGGTATCAACTCCCATGGTCATTTAGGGTGGGTTATAAAGCGGTGCAGGATCTGCGGAAAGCTTATGGACACGACGAGAGAAATAGTCTACAAGTGCCCGACATGCGAGAAAAAGTATGGAGCTTACTTCTGCGAAGCAGATGCGAAGATCCTGCACTATAGGTGCCCATATTGTAAAGGACAGCTAGTTCTTTTCACCGAAAGGTCCAAATGAAGGGGCCTGCATGAGCTTTCGATACTTATGGCTCGACCTCCACAGGCGGGCGGTAGAGATAGGGCCTCTAGACGATGGGAGCTACGTTTACTTCGCGGATACTTTTATACAGTGCCACAAAATCCCCGAAGGCAATGTAGAAGTTCAGCTCAAAGTTGAGGGCGGTGTTTCTCTGTGCGAGATTCCGCTTTCTCCTTCTGGAGAAATACAGCGGTACCTCGAGGTTCTCATAGATGAGGAATATGGAATTGTACAAGTGATAAGTATAGAGCTTAAGGCGAAAGAGAGAATCGATGAGGAAAAGCTCAAGGAGGAAGTAAAGTCAGCTGAAGAAGAGGTAAGAGAGGCCTGCCTTTCGAGCCACTGAGGTTTTGAAAATATATAATGCCTGTGAATTTTGTATTATTTATTATTGTATCTATGGTGAGTTTTAATGGAGAGAAAATATGATGTGCTGATCGCTGGGGCTGGCCCAGCCGGGGCTACCCTCGCATATTTGTTGTCATTAAAGAAATCTTACAAGGTGGCAGTTTTTGACTCTAGGTCTTGGGACGACCTCTGGGGTAAGCCGTGCGGGAATGCTATAGGCTCGCATCACTTCGAGGAGCTTGGTATTCCTTCACCAAGAGGAGATGAAATAAAGCAGAAAGTTAAGGGAATAAGCATCTATAGCCCTAGTGAAAAAAACGTTTTCACTGTATATGGTGAAGGTTTCATCATCGATAGAAACAGGCTTGGGAACAGGCTGCTCAGGGATGCTCTATCCAACGGCGTCGAGTTTTATCCCAAGACGCAGGTCCTTAGACCCATTTTAGAAGATGGGAAAGTTGCTGGGCTTGAAGTCAATAGCGATGCAGGTAAGATGCTGTTTCGCGCAGGTATAACTGTTGATGCAACGGGGACGGCCGGTGTGTTAAAGAGATCCCTCCCAAGGAACCTACCTGTAGCAGAGCAACTTGATCCGAAGGATAGCGATGTCGCATTTAGAGAGATAGTTGAGCTGGATTACGAAGTTCCTCACAAAGATATCATAAGGATATACCTTAACCAGCAGATTGCTCCCGGTGGATATTGGTGGTTCTTTCCTGAGGGCGGGAACAGGGCAAATATAGGCTTAGGCGTACAGGGTGGCATGGGATATCCGAGCCCTATGGGAATCTACAACTCGAAGCTAATGCTTAGGCCTGAAATTTCCAAAAGGAAGAGAGTGATTTCTAGCGCTGGAGCCAGCGTCCCAACAAGGAGGCCGATCGATAGCCTAGTGTGGAATGGCTTCATCGTTATAGGGGATGCAGCCTTCACGGTAAACCCTGTGCACGGAGGAGGAATGGGATATGCTATGATTGCTGCCTACTGGGCAGCGCAAGGGATCGAAAGGGCTTACGAATCAGGAGACTTCTCGGAATCTGGTCTATGGGAAACGAACGTTGGGTACATGAAGATGATCGGGGCCAAGCAAGCATCCCTAGAGCTGACGAGGATATTCCTTCAGAACTTGAGCGACAGAGACCTAGAATTCATAATGGAGAAGAAAGTGGTGAGTGAAGAGGATGTAGACATTCTAGGAAGGAAGGGAGAGCTCAGAGAAGGGAGCATAGAAAGAGCTACAAGGATAGTTAATGATTTCATTAGGGCGCTGAAGATTTCCTCTAGACCTTCATTGCTTCTCAAACTGAAGGCTCTTCAAACGTTCATGGGAAAAATGAAGGGTGTTTACCTAGAATATCCAGGTTCTCCAGTCGGGCTGAGCAGCTGGCAGCTCAGAGTTAATGAATTAAGAAGGGAGTTCCTGTCTGAATTAGGATTGACCCGTTGAGCCTGGAGTCTTTTTCAACTTCATTCCTTCTATATATCTATATGCGCCGTGAGCCGCAACTGCACCTTGCGCAACTGAAGTCACAACCTGTCTGAAACCTCTCCAAAGATCAGTGATATCGCCTGCGGCAAACATCCCTTTTACGTTTGTCTCCATGTAGCCATGAACCTTGATGAACCCATAATCATCTGTCTCAAGGCCCAATGACTTGATGAACTGCGTGTCTGGCTCGAATCCTATCTCGATGAAAACTCCTGAGACTCGTAACTCTCTTTCTTCTCCAGTCTTTAGGTTTCTCACTTTTATTCCCTCGACGCTTTTTGTACCCATTATCTCAGTTACTACTGTATCGAGCACGATCTCAACATTTCCCTTGGACTTCACCTCTTCAACTAGTATAGGCTGAGCTCTAAATTCTCCTCTTCTGTGGATCAAATAGACCTTCTTAGCGAAATTGCTCAGCAACGATGCTCCCTCCATCGCTGAGTCTCCCCCGCCAACGACGGCAACTGCTTCAGCGTCCTTGAAAAAGGCAGCATCGCATATGCTGCAGTAGCTCACACCCCTTCCTACGAATTCCCTTTCCCCAGGAACTCCAAGCACCCTCCTCTTCAGGCCTATAGCGACAATTACTGCCTTCGCATCTATCTTTGTCCCTCTTCTCGTTGTCGCGATAAATCCTTCTCCTTCTCTTTTGACTTCTATGACTCTGTCCTGCAGTACTTTTACGCCGTAGGATTCGACGTGCTTCTTAAATCTTCCCACTAGTTCGCTAGCTTGGATTCGTTCGAATCCTAAATAGTTCTCTATCTCCCCAGCGTTATTCAATTGACCCCCGATCGACTCGGCCACGACTACAGCGTTAAGCCTATATCTCGCTGAATAAAGGGCCGCGCCGAACGCTGCTGGTCCACCGCCAAGTATAAGGACATCCGAAGAGATCTTTTCCTCAGCGCGCTTCAGAGCGCCCAGCCTTAGCGACATAGAATCACCCAAATATAATGATCATTAGATAATTTGAAGATTATTTGACTTTTCCGTTTTTTTATAATATATGCGATTATATGTGAACTCTCCTCTGCATTTAGAGGGTTTCTACTATTAGAAAGTGATCTCTTGCTTTTCGAGAAAACACAATCGTTTTGGTTAGCTCATGGAACCGCGTGTCCGTTCTAAGATAAGCTCCAAATATGTCTTGCTTTCAATTTTTCCAATTATACCCAACTCTGATGCTGCTTGAAGCAGACAATCAGATGCGCACCCCTCTCTTCCCTCCATTTCTATGAAATCTCCCAAATTCTTCACCTTATCTAGAGATGCGATAAATCGACCACAATCGAAATTTCTCCTAATTTTCTCAACGGTCGCTATTTCACTGAAACCCAAAGCTTTCAATATGCTCCGAAAACTTTCAGCGTCGTCGACCGAAGCAGATATCTCTTCCCTCGATTTGATCCCGAAAAGAGATCCCACTCTCCTCCCCTTGTATGTGATCTCCGTTCTGTTCATTCCAGGCCCTCGTGCCATTCTTAGCCTTAGCGCTTCATCGGTCTCGGCAAAATCATAGCAGGGATGGGAAAAATATATATCCTTTAGCTCAAGCTCACCCATGTCTTTACATTTAGAGGACAGCGAAATCCTAAGCCTTTCAAATTCAGCTTCCGAGATCCTGATCTTAATCTCAATTTCCATTTTCGATCACCGTAAAGGATCAAGAGGAAGCTCGCCTTCTCCCCACAAAGCTTTCACCTTAATTAGCTCTCCGAGCCCGCTGCTCTTTATCTTAGGCCCGAGCACCTGCTCTATTTGGAATACGCCTGCCCTTTCCTTCATATAAACTCCTATTACCACAGGAGCTTCTTGAGAGCTGCTTATAGTCACCTTCTCAATGCTGAGTGCTGATATAGCATGGATATCGCTTTTCCCCATTCTGTAGGGCATTCTTGCCCTGCCCTCAGACATGTCTGTCCCATCTGCCACCTTGACGCATCCAGCTTCAATTGTGAGGGCCGGCACGTCAAAGCTTGTCGCATATATGGCATGCATCACTTCTTGCCTGATCATTACCCTTTTCCTCGTTTCGTTAGGAAAAAGCGATGCAAGAGCCCTGTCCAATATGTCCTTCGATAACACGGCCCCTATAGCTTCATGGTTTAACCTATGAACGCTGTTTCCAATATCGTGTAGAAGAGAAGCAAATAAGACAACGAGCTCCGCCTCCTCAACTGAGGAAGTTGTTCCGTCGGATATTGTGGTAGGAATAATGCCGCGCTCTATTATTCTATCGAATATCTCAAGGCTCGACCCTGCGACTATCTTAGCGTGCACAGGTCCATGGTCGTTGTACTTAAGCCTCTTTACAGCCATGACGTTGCTCATTTCTATCATCGTGGAATATTCTGCATCGCGCCATACCAGGTCGAATGCCTTCCTCAAGATCTGGTTTTTTTTGAGATGTTCATCCAACAGTCTCGGAGAGACCTCAACCTCTCTCTGAAAATCGCCTCCCAAAGCTTTATACCTCCTTATGTTCGATATCTGACCTCTCCCCCGCTCTTCAGGAGAATCTTAGTTCCAAATTATACTAAGACAATATTAATATGCCATCTCTTTTTAATCTAATTATCATGTTGCTTAAACAAGGAAGATCGGGGGCTGAACTTGAGCAGGCCTGTAAGGTTTGAAGCAAAAATCAAGGAAAAAAGATGGGACAAGTCTAAGGAGATCGGTGTTATTGAGAGATGGGAAAAAGAGGGTTACCCAAAATTCGATGCCAGCTCGACTGAGAAATCTCAGCCTCTCATAATAGATACCCCGCCTCCTTATCCAAGCGGAAAGTGGCACGTTGCTGGTGCAGCCCACTATGTCCAGCATGATATAATCGCAAGGTTCTTCAGAATGATGGGATATAACGTCCTTTTGCCATTCTATGCCGATAGGAACGGGCTCCCAGTAGAAGTCAGCGTAGAGAAAAAAACGGGGCTAAACCCGCATGAGCTCTCCTCTACACCGCAGGGAAGAGAACGGTTCCTTGAGTTGTGCAAAAGGGAGCTCGATGATGTTG
Organism: Thermoprotei archaeon; assembly: GCA_022759165.1. Taxonomy (GTDB): domain Archaea; phylum Thermoproteota; class Thermoprotei_A; order Sulfolobales; family Fervidicoccaceae; genus ARK-14. Next base: position 16,091 of record JAEMPT010000063.1, on the reverse strand, counting down.
AAAAGGAGCTTGTAGGCATTTTAAAGAGGTTGGGATGCAGTTACGAGTACTGGAAGAATGGGACGGACAGCGAAGAATACAGGAAGCTTACACAAGCTACTTTCATAGATCTTTGGAAAAGAGGGCTGATATACTTCGCGGAGAGGCCAGTGAACTGGTGCCCTAGATGCAAAACTACGCTCAGCGACGCCGAGCTGGAGTACACCGCAAAGGAAACTTTCCTTTACTATATAACTTTCAAGGTCAAGGAAGGGGGGAGCGTAGTTATAGCGACGACGAGGCCAGAGCTCCTAGGGGCTTGCAAAGCGGTTATATATAATCCAAAGGATGAGAGGTACACGTGGCTCAAGGGTAAAACAGCCTTATCCCCAATATATGGGAGGGAGATACCATTTATAGAGAGTGAATCCGCCGACCCATCATTCGGCACGGGACTCGTGATGATATGCAGTTATGGGGACAGTACAGATGTGAGGCTTTTCAGAGAGCTTAACCTGGAGCCATTAGTATTAGTAGATAGAAACGGCAAAATGAATGAGAATTCCGGCTTTTTAAAAGGCCTATCAGTGACGGAGGCTAGGGAAAAAATAGCCCAATTACTCGAAAGAGAGGGGGTATTGGTCAAAAAGGAAAAAATAGCCCACACAACGCCTGTTTGCTGGAGGTGTGGGACGCCAATCGAGTACATTCATGTCAAAGAATACTTTCTCAAGCAGGTTGATTTTAAGGAAAAGCTCATGAGCCAAATTCAAAACATGAAGTTCTACCCGGAAATGCATAGACAAAAGCTAATAGATTGGATAAAGTCCGTTTCCACTGATTGGCCTATATCGAGAGACAGGTATTACGCTACAGAGGTCCCAGTATGGAGGTGCAAAAGATGCGGCAGCTTTCTCCTTCCCGAAGATTTCAGATATCACAGACCATGGAAGGAGGATCCTCCATTCGAAAAGTGCCCATACTGCGGAGCAGGAAAGGAAGAGATAGAAGGGGAAAAGAAGGTCTTTGACACATGGTTTGACTCGAGCATATCTATGCTATACGTGACCGGTTATAAAAGGCATCCTGAGCTCTATGAAAAAGTAAAAGATTATGTACTGAGGCCACAGGGGTACGAGATAATAAGGACCTGGTTATATTACAGCACGCTTAGGGTCTACCAGCTTACAGGGAAGATGCCATTCAAGTGGGTCAGGATCACTGGGATGGGGCTCGACGAAAAGGGAGAAGCTATGCATAAGTCAAAGGGGAATGTGATCGATCCGATCCCTGTGATCGATGAATATGGAGCAGACGCCTTCAGGTTTTGGTCAGCTGCAGCAGCTAAGGTCGGTTACGACTACCGATTTAGCCCCCAGCTCCTAAGAACTGGGCAACTGTTCGCTACTAAGCTGTGGAACATCGCGAGGTTCGTTTCACAGTTCCCTGACCCAGGAGAAGATTTTGCTGGAAGGACGGCGCTGGATTACTCGGCGATAGCTCTCATGAAGAAATACTTTGCTAAATACTTGAATGGATTCGAAGAGATGGATACTTTTGAACCCACGATGACCGCTTACGATTTCGTTTGGAATGTGTTCGCGAGCCACTACGTTGAGCTAGCAAAGAGGAGGGCTTACAACGATGATGGAAGCTTTAGCGATGAGGAGCAGCGCTCTGCTTGGTCAACACTACACAAGCTCTTAAAGATCTCGCTGAAGATGCTAGCTCCTATAATGCCCATTGTTACCGATGAAATATGGAGGCAAATAGGATATGGAAAAAGCATTCACAGCGAACGGTTTGGAAAGATCGAGCTAGAGGATGAAAAAAGCTCAGGTTTAATGGAAATGGCGATAAAGGTAAACAACGATATATGGAAGTTTAAAATGGATAGGGGCCTGAAGCTCACGGACCCCTTGGAGGTGGAACTTTATTTACCTCCTCTGCTTAGATCGGTAAGCAAAGACTTAGAGGCCTTCCACAAGATAAGGAAAGCGATATACTCTGACCCTCCTAATGGAGCTAAGCAGGTGGGGGAGGTCATATGGATTAGAGAATAAGGTGTTAGAACATGCTTGACCCGTATTCTATCAGGGAAGACTTCCCTATATTTTCAAGACATACCGATAGGCCATTAGTATACTTGGACAATGCTGCTACAACACAGAGGCCAAGGCAGGTTATTGAAGCTATCACCGAATATTATTCTCGTTCCAATGCTAACGTCCACAGAGGTCACTATCCCCTTGGCGAGGAGAGCGACAGGCTTTATGAAGAAGCACATGAGGTGGTTGCAAAGCATATTGGAGCTTCTAGATGGGAAGAGATCATGTTCTTCCAAAATACTACACAAGCCATTTCATCCATTGCTATTCCAATAATCGAGTGGGGACTTAAAAGAGGAAGGAAAAGGGTTCTTCTTACTGAGATGGATCACCATAGCAACATGCTTCCATGGAGGAGAGGAGCTCAGATCCTAGGCGCCAAGGTAGATTATATCAGGGTCACAAAGGAGGGCTATTTGGACATGGAGGACTTCAAAAGGAAGTTGGGCGATGATTTAATTGCCGTGACCTTTCCGCACGCAAGCAATGTGACAGGAATCCTGAATCCAGCTGAGGAGATTTCCTCGCTTGCATCGAAAACGGGAGCGGTTGTCGTAATGGATGCTGCGCAGAGTGCCCCGCATATGAGGATAGACGTGAAGAAGTTAAACGTTGACTTCTTGGCTTTCAGCGGCCACAAGATGCTTGGACCATTTGGGATAGGGGCTCTTTATGGAAGGCTGGATATAATGGAAGAGCTCGTCCCCGTTGTTTCGGGAGGTGGGACAATACGCGATGTAACGCTGAGCGAAATCATTTATGACAAGCCTCCGTTTAAATTCGAGGCGGGGACTCCGAACGTTGAGGGAGCTGTTGGATTGGTTGCCGCGATAGAATATTTGGAAAAGATCGGCAAAGAAGAAATAGCTTTACATGAAAAACGGTTAGTGGAGTTGCTGAGAAAAAGGCTTTCCGAATTTGATTGGGTGAATGTCTATCCAAGAAGCATACCTCCCTCACATTTGGGGGTTTTAGCCTTCAATGTAAAAGGAACAAACCCGCATATAATTGGAAAGGTTTTGGGGGACTTCTATAATATTGCGGTTAGGACCGGTCTCCATTGCGCACACCCGTATCATTATGCTATAGGAGCTCCCGACGGCACTGTTAGGGCTAGCTTCTATCTATATAACACTGAAGAAGAAATCGATTACCTCGTCAAGTCTTTGGAAGAGATCAAAGTTAAATATGTGAAATCGATTTAATGGTGAAAAGACTATGGATTTGGAGAAAAGGCTTGAGCTAATCACTAGAAACACCGAAGAGATAATAACTAGCGAGGAGCTCAGGGAAAAGCTGGCCACTGAGGATAGATTAAAGGGGTATCTGGGCTACGAGCCTAGCGGGCTATTCCATATAGGATGGGTCATATGGGCATACAAGGTAAGGGATCTAATTGAGGCTGGCATTAGCTTCACTCTTCTCGAAGCTACTTGGCACGCGATGATAAACGATAAGTTCGGCGGGAACCTGGAGCTTATAAGAGGTACAGCGTCCTATATAAGGCATGGGCTTAAGGCCTTAGGAGTTCCTACGGATAAGATAAAGTTCGTAGACGCAGAAGAGCTTGTGGGAGACAAGTCGTACTGGGAACTCGTCCTGAAGGTAGCAAAAGGCACTTCCCTCGCGAGGGCAAAGAGGGCTCTAACAATAATGGGAAGGAAAGAGGACGAGGCAGAGCTGGATGCGAGCAAGATCATCTACCCCTTCATGCAGGTGTCGGACATATTCTATATGGATCTGGACATCGCCTTGGGAGGGATGGATCAGAGGAAGGCACACATGCTTGCTAGAGAGCTGGCGGATAAGCTCAGAAAGAAGAAAGTGATAGCTATACATACTCCCCTTCTAACAGGACTAACTGGAAGAGGCAGGGCAGGAGGAGGAGGCGCTCGAGATGAGGAGCTCGCCGAGTCTAAGATGAGCAAATCCGTTCCTAGTTCAACGATACTCATTCATGACGCTGAAGATGATATAGAGAGGAAAATCCTATCCGCCTACTGCCCCAAGGGCGTTGCCGATTTCAACCCGGTCCTCGAAATAAACAAATATATCCTGTTCTATGAGGGGCATTCGACATTGATTATAGAGAGGCCTGCGGAGCACGGGGGCCAAATAGAAGTTCACAGCTACCAAGAGCTGGAGAAGTTGTTCTTGGAAGGCAAGATCCATCCGCTGGACCTCAAGCGAGCTACAGCCAGAGAACTAGCAAGGAGGCTGAAACCGGTGAGGGATTACTTCAAGGCTAACCCTGAAGCGAAGAGGCTTGCCGAGGAAATAGGAGCATATTATAAGCTAAATGTTTCCATTTGAGTTCAAGAGAAAACTTAATTTTTGCTATTTCTGAGCAAATAGTAAGGTCCTAATCCACTCGGGGCAAGCTCTGTCAAGTTCCGGGTGAAGAAAGGGCCAGTAGTTGCGCTTACACCGGCAACATTATGCTTGCCTTCTGGTGTAGGGGATGATTACGCATGAAGTACCTCATAAGAGCAAAGGTAGAAATAGATGGTATGGTAGATAAAAACGATGTGATAGGAGCCCTATTTGGGCAGACCGAGGGGCTTCTATCTCCTGAGCTAGATCTCAGGGAACTCCAAGATAAAGGAAGGATAGGGAGGATCCAAGTAGATCTGAAGCCTGTAAATGGTAAAATAAAGGGAGAAATAAAGATACCCTCTAACTTGGATAGAGTTGAGACGGCGCTCATTGCTGCTCTGCTGGAAACGATCGACAAAGTTGGCCCGTATACCGCAAAAATACAAATCGTCAAGATAGTAGACCTGAGGGTAGAAAAGCTGAAGAAGGCTGTGGACAGGGCAAAAGAGCTCCTTAAAACTTGGCAAGCAAGCGAGATGCCCGATATAAAGGATTTATTAAGGGAAATACAGGCTGCGCTGAAGCCAGCCGAGATAATAGAGTATGGACCAGAAAAGCTACCGGCCGGGAGCGATGCTGAGAAAAGCGATGAGCTAATAATCGTTGAAGGGAGAGCCGATATACTAAACTTGTTGCGTTATGGATACAGTAATACAATCGCGGTTGAGGGCGCAAAGGAAAGCATACCCGAAAGCGTCAAGCAGCTAGCAGCGAAAAAGAAGAAAGTAATCGCATTTGTGGACGGTGACCACGGAGGAGAGCTGATACTTAGGACTCTCCTGAACTCTACGAAGATAGACTACGTAGCAAGAGCTCCCCCGGGCAAAGAGGTAGAAGACCTTGTTGGAAAGGAAATTGAGCAGGCTCTGCAGAACGCTGTTCCAGTAGAACAGTACAAAGCGGAGATTGAGCATAGAGCTGAGAGGAGGTACCATGAACCACAGAAACCTGAGGTAGAGCAGGTGCAGGTTCTCGCAGAGGCTCAGCCTCCCCAGCAAGTTGAGGTCGTTCCCCCAATTCAAGCACAGCCTGTCCCAGTAACAGTTGAAATACCCGAGAATGTTATGAAGGAGATCTCGGAGCTGAGAGGAACGCTCGAAGCTATCCTGTACGATGAATCATGGAATAAAATCGGTAGAGTGCCAGTCAGAGACCTTTATGCCGAATTGGAAAAGGCCGAGGCAGGAAAGATAAGGGCTGTAGTTTTCGACGGCATTGTGACCCAAAGGATAATGGATGCGGCTTCATCGAAGGGAGTGAAGCTCATAGTGGCAGCTAGAATAGGCAACATTGCTAAGAGGGGAGAGGGGGTAACTCTGCTGACCATCGGAGATCTGTTGGGATAATTTCTTCTCTTCACTGCAGGTGCTTTAGGATTGAAATTCGATGAAAAGATCTTTGAGTCGAAGGTTTTGAAGCCAGGCAGTGCAATTTTGGGGGAGGTCACTGCGCTCGAGAGGCTCAAGTTAAGAGAGCCCGATTTTTCTCTTCTTTCAGTTGACGAGAGGATGGGGAAGTACGTAGCTATAGAAGGCATAGATGGCTCTGGCAAAACGACTCTTTCCACAATGCTGTGTCAACGCCTCAAGATGTTTGGCAAGTTATGCGAGACAGTGAAGGAGCCTTTCTATGAAGAGGTAAAGTCTCTTCTGGCAAAAATGCCAAATATGAACCCAATAGCAGAAGCTTACTTATTTGCGGCAGATAGGCTACTCATGCATAGCACAGAGTTAGTAAAGCTATTGAAGGATAAAGAAAAAAGGATCATAATCGGCGACAGGAGCTACCTTGCCAGCCTGGTCTATCAGACCGCAAGGGGGGCACCGCTCGAAGTAGTGCTTTCCTTGAACTCCTATGCGTTGGAGCCGGACCTGGTAATTCTCCTCGATGTTGACCCTAATATTGCTTGGGAAAGGCTCAAAAAGAAGGACGATAGACAGCTGCGACACTTAGAGGATAAGGAAAAATTTCAAAAATTGAGGGAAAATTATCTGTGGCTCGCTAGAGCAATTACTTTTCCTCCCATCGTGGTCATCGATGCTTCGCCTCAACCAGAGGAAGTCTTAGAGGATAGCTTGAATGTGCTGAGAAGAAAAGGGATAATTTGATTTTTTTCAATGGCCATTTACAGATGTAATCCCGAACAGATGAGGGGAATCTCTGCCTTTTAGGAGGGGGAGGAGGCCTGATAATAAACCCGAAAAGAAGTGATGCTGAAAGGAGCCGATCGAATGGAGAAGGTCAGGTTCCATTATCTTTGCCTAACTGAGCTCGACTTTCCCATGCAAAAGCCTCAATTTCCCATTTTGCGCAAGACTATATAGCATTCTCCTAGCTTCTTCCCTGCTTATGTTTAATTTTCCCTGTAAAACGAAGATCGCGTCCTTTGTAGAAAGTTCTCCTTGCTCAGACATAGCATCAAGAAGTACTTTGAGGGCGTCTCTCTCCGATTTCCTTTCTCTGTAGTTCACAATTTTGACTTCGAAGTTATTGATTTCCAGGTATTTCCTCTCCTTAGTCCAGCCGTCTTCTAGCAAGAAGATGTCCCCCTCTACACGTTTCAGCTCATAAATGCCGGACTTGAGGACGAGGCGAAGAGATTTCCCTACGTGAGTCACCACCAACGTGATCTGATGAGAAAGTCGCTCTAGCTCCGAGATATTTGGTCTCAGGTCATAACCCACGGAGTAAATAAGCAGAGGATATTTAGCAAAGCGAGGCAGTCCCTGAATAATGTCGTAGTCTGACCTGCTGAACCCTCTCCTCTCTAGAAATCCCTCGAAAAGGCTTCGGTTCATGGGAGAAATCTCGGATATTGTAGGGAAGATACCCGAGGATATCAAATTTGTTGCTGCGAGGGAGATCATGTAAGTTGCAGCAACACCATAATGAGTTACCACGATTGCTCTTATGCTTTTACCAAAGCTGCCTAGGTCAATCAAGATACTCCCTCGACTTATTAGTAAATGAGGAGGGTTTTTAATTTGACCTTCTTCCTCCTGAAGTGAACGTTTTTTATCAAGATTTTCGTTGTTTGCAAAGCGAAGAAGCAACTGAGCGCGTTTCTGTAGAATTTCTAGGTATACTAATTTTCTATGTTCAAGGAACACTTAAGCTACTTCCACCCTAAGAAATGGCCTACTTGGAAGCGTTCGCTTTCAAAAAGCCCTTTACGAGTTCAATCAGCTCACTTAAGGACGGAAAGCATCCAGCTATAACCAGCATCGAACCTACAAATGAGTAGTAAAAGGCTGGAGTTATCTGTGTGAAGTAGAAGCTATATAGAGTCTTATTTCCTATAATATAAAGCAGGGTATACATGAATAAGAATATTAGAATCGAGAGAAAAACTCCGTAGGTCTTCAGCTCATTTCCAGGTCTTTCCCTTTCAATGAAATATAGTGGAAACGAGATCAGAGATGCGACAAAAACGGGGACATAAATGATTGGAGATCCAGATGCGGGAATGTCCGGGTTGTACGAGAGATAAAACGGGCTCCAACCGAGTATCCACTCGATCGGAGTACTTGTAGGCGGTCCTGGCGGCCTGCTCTCCGTATGCCAAGACAAAGCAAACATAAACTGCTGAATAACCCATGATATCCCATAATAAAATATGTAAGGCATGAAAACTATGGCTGCGAACGCAAGGGGGAATGCTAAAACGTAGATCGCTGCTCTTAGCCGAAGCCTAACCTCCCTCCATAAATAAATGAAAATGAACGGAATTAAAAAGAAACCGCTGTATTTGACCAGCCCAGACAAAGAGATAAAGGAAAGTGAAAGGATTGGTCTATTATATATGTAGAATAGTATACCTAGAGCTGTGAAAAAAGCTAAATGTATGTCAAGCATCGCAACGCTACCCATATTTTTAGTGAGCGGATCGAAGGAAGCTACCGCTGAGGAAATCGCTGCCCCAAATAGCCCGAAGAGCTTCCATCCGGCTAAGCCTGTAATTACTACCAATAGCCCAGCCTCGATCACTCCAGGCAGTCTCCAAATAATTGGCCTGTCGCCGAAGATAGACATGAAAATAGCGATGATGTATTTACCGATTGGTGGGTGCTCCGGGTTAACATAATCAAATACGTTCTCGTTGTCCGGCATCGGGTATCCTGGAACGACCTTCATTACTCCTTCGCATACATTTTCAGGCAACGTTCCCTTTGGAAGGGCGACCGCTATTGCCGTGTTCTTTATGTAGTCGTCCTTTATGATTTCCCCGCCATACAATTGTACCTTTAGCTTGCAGGCCAAGACATCGGCTTGATCTTTCAACAGAACGCTATAGCCGTATTGACCCTCTGCATATTCGTATGTAGTTTTTAAGCCAAGGAGGTTGTTAGCTATTAGCCTAGCGCTGGGAACATACCAGATCTCATCGCTAACATAGCCTTGTAGCGAAGACGCTTGATTGTAGGTATCATAGAGTTTCAGTCCAGTCAATACAAGGATTATTATTATCGCCGCTATCAGCGCAGATTTATTCCTTGATTCCAGTTTTTTCAGAGCTTTCCGACACGGCGAGCTTCCCATTTCTCCTCACTTAAAAAGTTATTGTTTTTAATGGCTTACAAAGTTAAAAATTTTTTATCCAATTAAATAAAAGAGTCGTGTAAATATTAGAGGTGATAGCAGTGCCGAAAAAAAGGGAGATCGAAGAAATAGTACTTGAAGACGTCGATCTGAAAATAATTGAAGCACTTGCTAGTAACTCGAGGAGTAGTCTCAAGGAAATATCGGAGATCGTTGGAATACCGATCTCGACGGCTTTTTCTAGGATAAGGAGGCTGGAACAGCTCGGTATAATAAAGGGATACACGCTAAACGTTGACCAAGAAAAGCTAGGATATAAAATAACAGCAATAATACATTTCAGCGTAGACGGGCCATACCTAGAAGAGATAGAAAAACAAATAGCATCTAAGCCAAACGTTATATTTCTTTACGACATTACTGGGGAGTTCGACATAATCGCTGTTGCTAGATTCAAGGACATAGAGGAGCTCGATAAGTTCGTCAAAGAGACGTTGAAGAATCCCCATATAAAGAGGACGACGACGAGCATAGCTCTCAGAGTGGTTAAGGAGTCATACCCGCATGTCCCGATCTGAGGGCTATGACGCTGCTGTTTTAAGAGGAGAAAAATGTAATGAGCATTAAGAGGTTGGGAAAAACTCTCGCGTTTCTAGCAGCTACATCCGCAGCCACTGCCCTTCTCCTATCGATAATAGCGGTAATTTTGACGGGCGACAAGAGGCATTTGGCTGAAACTTTCATTTTTCTGGTGGCCTTTATTACTGCTATGAAAATCAAAATATGAGAAGATAGCGGCCTGGCACCGACTTGGGGTCCCTGCGAGCCCTCTCGGCGCTCACTGGAAGCCCCAACGCGGCCGGCTTAACTTCCGGGATCTGACGAGACCGGGTGTTGCCCGGCCGCTATGGCCGGCCCAGACCGATAATTAATTAATTTTCAAAGGTTTTTAAAGATTGATCCCAGCAAGAAAAAGTTAATCATGGATCGGTGGTTGCTATTGAACGAAAAAATGGCAAGAGCACTTGAACTGTTCGAAAAGCTTAAAAACGTGGAAGCGATCGCGACGGATCTAGATGGCACCTTGACAGAAAATAGGCAAGGTTACCGTATACCTGTTGAAGTAATTGAAGGTATGTCCCTTCTTAGAAAAGCGGGAGTGAAGATCTTCTTCGTATCCGCAAATTCATTCCCAATAGTATACGGTTTAGCAAGGTATCTAGGTGCTGATGGAGCTGTAGCTGAAAACGGATGTTTCGTATCGACTTTTGAAGGAGGTACCAAGAGACCGTATATAGTAGAACCTTGTAAAGATGCCCCAAGAGATGTCGCCAAGCTGATTGCTGAAAGGCTGCCTAACCTTGTGAGGGAGTCCTGGCAGAACGAGTTCAGAAAGCACGATTTCGCGCTTGAGCTTATTGGCGGAGCTCATAACGCGAAGGATACAATAAAAGAAATAAAAAGGATCCTCAGTGATGAGGGGTTATTTGAGAGAATAGAGCTCAATTACAGCGGCTACGCCGTACATATTTCCCCGAAAGGCGCTGGAAAGCTTGCCGGCTTAAAATACCTTCTTTCTATGCAGGGCATCAATATAAGCAGAGTAGCTGGAATAGGAGATAGCGCGATGGACTGGGACTTCATAAGGGAAACGGGAATCAAGGTTGCAGTTTCGAATGCAGACGAAGAGCTGAAGGAAAAGTCAGATATAATAACCGACTACGAGAGCGGCTTCGGGTTTGCACAGCTATGCAAGGCAATAGCAGAGGCTAAATTAGTGAAAGATCAGCGTTGATCTATTTTTTGGGATATAACTTCTTCAGCGCGGAGGCTATCCTTGACTTGATTCCCTCTTTGTCCTCTAGAGGTTCTTTGAAGTTCACTCCAGCTGCATATTTATGTCCTCCCCCTCCCATAGCCTTCGCCAGAAGGGATACGTCTATCGTTTTACTCCTAAGGCTTATTCCCTTCTTGTACATGAAGACATACACATCCGCCCTAGCTTCGCCCTTCTCCTCAACGTATTTTTGAAGATCACCGGGATGCACCTTCTCGTTTGGATAGAGGAAAGCTACCTTTTTCTCGTCCAATAAGGATATCTCAGCGGTATTTACCGCCTCCTCCATAAGCTCCCTATATTCCTTGTAGGCCTGTTCATAGTAAGACTGGGCCCAGGGAGGCCATATGTAGCCGTCGATCCAGCTCTCAAGGGTCCTGTACCTTATGCTCCAGTCCCCCCACCTTAAAACGATCCTCCATTTAGAGGTAAGCTCATATTTATTGGAAAACGTATCATCGTCCTCCGCTAATCTAATTAAATCCTGCATATGGAGGGGTAATTCATATCCCCTGAGGATCGTCTGGCTCATCAGTTTTGATGCGCACTCTGATGATGGGGAAAGGATCAGCTCGATGTTCGGAGAAGATCTGAGGATCTCTAAAGCTTCCTCATCCCACAGGTGGTGATCCACCCAATGAACATTTACTGGGTGTTTTCTATTTTCCTTGACTATCTGCATGGCTATCTCATGACCTGGGTTCAAGTCAGCTATGTATATTTCAGCAACCTTTTCCTTTCTGAGCTCCCTGAAATAGTCGAAAATCTTCGTTGTGCTGGATAGCCTTATGCGCTCTCTCGAGACTCCCAGAGAGGAGGCCAACATCGCTGCTGAAGCTATTCCATCTATGTCCCAGTGGGATATAATTCCTATCAAAACGGGTCATTCCCCGCAAAAGTCTGATTTATTATTAATTGATAAAGCTAGAATATATGTTTTTCATAAAGATTTAGTTGCAAAGACAAGCTATATATAGACGGCATTGTTATTCAAGCATATAGGTGAAAGAAATGACGCTAGCAGACTTGGCTAGCATATTGTTTTGGCTCATATTCTTCATGCTAATCTTTTCTCCTACAACTTCACAAGCAAGGCTCAGGGCTGCCAGGGCCAAGATTCTAGCATCACTTCAAGCAAAGATGAATATGAAATTTATAACATTAATACATAGACAAGAGCAAGTGGGAATTCTTGGCATCCCAGTATATCGATACATCGACGTGGAGGATAGTGAGGAAGTGTTGAGGGCAATCAGGGATACCCCAAAGGATATGGGAATAGCGCTCATCCTCCATACTCCAGGTGGCCTTGTGCTAGCTGCTTCACAGATTGCTCTAGCTCTCAAAAGGCATCCTGGAAAAAAGGTTGTAATAGTGCCGCATTACGCAATGAGCGGAGGGACTCTGATAGCGCTTGCAGCCGATGAGATCTGGATGGACAGAAACGCCGTCCTGGGACCAGTTGATCCGCAAATACCATTCCAGCAATACGGTACGTTACCTGCACCAAGCATTCTGAAGCTAGCTAAAATGAAGGGCGAAAAGGCGGAGGATATTACTCTTATAATGGCAGATGTTGCGGAGAAGGCTATGAGGGGCGTCAATAACATAGTCGTAGACCTCTTGAAAGATAAGATGGGAGAAGAAAAGGCGAGGGAGCTAGCAGACAGGCTTACGAGGGGAGAATGGACTCATGATCAACCAATCACCTTTGAGGAAGCTCTTAAGCTTGGACTGCCAGTTAAGGATGCTGTTCCTCCGGAAATTTACGACTTGATGGAACTCTATAAGGCTCCTTTAATGCATAGGAGCGGAGTTGAATATGTACCTGCGCCTCTTAAGAGGGCAGAGAAATAGCGTTTAATTATAATTTGATTTTAAATTGATATCTTCCAGGAGTTCTCCGCTGAGTCGTAAACTATCTTGCCGTCTGAGAGGAGTTTCTTAAAAAGGGTCGCCATTTTGTCGGGAAGGGATTTAGCTACCTTCGCAGCATCCTTTTCCTTCATGCCAGATATTCTTTCCTGAAACTTATCCCAGAAATCGGGATCCACGGCGACATATTCTTTTTCAAGCTCTATAACAATGGCTCCCTCCCTCTTCAATTTTTCGAAGAATGCCTTAGGGTTATTGAGCCAAGAAAGCTCGCTTTGAAATACAACCCCTTCTACGCTAAGCCTCTCTATCGCAGTGCCTTTTTTAGTCGATGCTGTCCTGCCGATCCTCTTCTCCTCATAAGAATAAGCCGGCTGCTGCGTAGGGAGCTTTTTAATAGCTTCCTCCAGTCTATCAAGTCTCTCTCGAAGCTCCCCGATCGAACGCGCCAATTCATCGATTTTCGCTGTAAAAGGATTTATCATGTCCTGCACTGCTCTGAGAATGCTCTGCAGGCTCTCTTTTGGCATTACCTCCTCAGGTTGAACTTTCTGTGAAACCTCGGCTTGAGGCAAAAGCTTTGGCTCTGAAAGGGCTATGCTTTTAAGGTAATCAGATATTGTCTCATAACCCTTCGAAGCTGCCTTAGACTTCAATTGGTTGAACTCTTCGTCCGTTAGCTTGATGGTTACGATCGGCAATGGGCATCACCCTAAGGGGGAGAAGGCAGCTTTCCTTTTTCCCTGGCGCTAGCGACCTCTGAAGCCTCCCTCAAGATTGAATCAACTTCCGCTCCCCCATCTATTGGAATAGAAGCTGGCCCCTCCAATTGGGCATATGACCCTATCTCTATGCCCATCTCGTTCAGCCTTTCCTCCAACTCTGTAAACATTATAGATATCTCGGGAGCAGCTTTGGTGAAGCTCTTCTTTAAGTCAGATACTAAGGGAAGTACTTCTTTTGCTATATCGATAGACGTGTTCAGGTCAAGCATAGTTTCGAACTTTACTCTCACCCTTTCAACCGATACCCTCATGGCCTTGATTCCAGCCAGTACCTTTTTCCTCTCCGCAAGCTCAGCGGCGATCTGCATCGCAAAATCCTTGCCATACAGCTCATTTACTTTAATTATCTCCTGCATCTTTTCCTCTATTCCCCTTTCCAGCTTGCCCTCAATGAACCTAAGCCTATTCTCCATGACTTTCAGAGTCGCTACTGTCCTTGCCAATTTGGCCCTATCCAATTTCTTCTTTCCAAACAATCTTAAGCACCAGAGGAAAAGTTGCTCGGCTCGCCTCTGTATATTATTTTGTGCCACGGTATTTAAAAACAAAACGACGCTATTTTCCCTTTTTCGACCTCATAAACGGTCCAATTTTCCTAGATAGTCTGGCTGAAAGTATCCTTTCCCCTTCGAACCACCTCGCCCCCGCATATAAGATGATGCCGAAGTAAAGCAGGTTAGAGACGAAACTCACCAATATAGGAAGAGACCAACCCTGAAGCGATGCCTTTATAGCTATAAGCGGAGTTGATGCTGGTATGAGGGAAACGGCGAGCGATCCGACTGTGCCCAGCTGTGAAAAGTCTATGTACATGAGCAATATATATGGAATTATTATTGGAATCCATGCACAAGATGCCATGGCCTGAGCCTCCCTGACGTTATTGGCAAGTGTGGACAAAAGTATAGAAGCCGCCAATAGGAACAGGAGTGAAAGAAGTAGTCCAAACCCAACTTCGATTATTGTAGCTGGAGTCAACATGCTTAGAGTTTCAGATATTTCCAATCCGCCGGTCCCTGTCCTTGAAATTATCGAGTTGAGGTAGTAAAAGAGCCCTATCATCATCCCTACCATTCCAGCGAGCGACAGAATGAAGGCCCCAACGACCTTCGATAGTAGGACGTGGGATCTCTTGATCGGGAGCGTTAAAAGGATCTCAAGCGTCTTCTCCTCTTTCTCTATGCCCATACTCGAGGCAGCGAGGCTAGTTCCTATCGAGAATACCATAATCGGGGCCAAAACAAGAAGGATAGAACCCGTGAGAAGTGAATTCACCGTAGACATACTGTACTCCCTTCCTCCTAGGATTGCCGTCTCGTTGAGTGAAATCATGTGTGACAGAGATGTTATATTGAATTGAGGATAAGCTTTAGCTATTAGGCCGAGCAATATCTGTTGCTGAAATGCCCCAATCGTGGATGGAAGAAAGGACAGCTTGACGCCAGCAGATATGCTCAAATCCCTAACCATTTCGTATGAACTTATTTGTGCTTCTCTCCCAAAAAGGATGTTCGATGTAAAATTGGGCTGTATAACTAAAGCAGCATCATAAGAACCGTGCAACAATAGAGCTTTAGGGTCTGTATATGAGGTGAAAACATCTACCGTTGAATTGGGGAAAGAGCGCAGGAACTGTATTAAGGCCTTCGAAGCCTCTCCTCCGTCCTCGTCTATGACAGCTATCTTCAAACCTGAAGCAGTAGCCTCTACGGTCTTCTCGGTCGCATATCCCATAACTGTACCAAGAAGAATGAATATGAGAATAGGGGCCACTATCATCAATATGAATATCCTAGGATCCCTAAGCATCTCCTTCGTTTCCTTAGAAATTAGGGATAAAAGTGAATTGCTCACTAAGAGATCGCCTCCATAAAGGCTTCCTCTAAGTTCGAAGCCCCCCGCTTGCTTATCAAGTCCCTTGGGGTTCCTATATCGACGATTTTGCCTTCATGCATGAAGGCAACCCTATCGCAAAGGTATTCAATTTCTAGCATGTTATGACTACTGAGCAATATGGTGATCCCCCATTCTTTCGCTTTTTTCTTTATCTCCTTCCTAAGCTGAAGCGAATATAGGACATCGATTCCGCTTGTGGGCTCATCTAGGATAGCGAGCTTAGGTCTCACCATTAATGTCCTGGCGACCTGTAGCCTGCGCTTCATCCCTTTGCTATAGCCCTTTATCCTCTCATTCAGTGATTCCCCTAGCCCAGATATCTCTGACCCTTCTATTACAGCTTCTTCGCCTAGCCCATACAGAGAAGCTATGAAGCGCAGGTATTCGAGCCCAGTCATGTAAGGATAGGCTCCAGCGTCTTCCGGAAGGTAGCTGATCGATTTCCTTACGTTGGCCGCCTGTTTCATTACGTCCATACCGAAGACTTCCACCCTGCCCAACGTTGGCTTAAGGAGGGTACCTATTATCCTCAACGTCGTCGTCTTCCCCGCACCATTTGGTCCTACCAGCCCGAAGATCTCACCTTTAAAGACGTTAAAAGATATGGACTTAACAGCTTCCTTTTGCCCAAATCTTTTTACAAGACCATCGACTGAAACGGCTGTTTCCCCCAAATATCGTTGCCTCCTCTTTTTT
>JAEMPT010000106.1:14439-27194 GCA_022759165.1 Thermoprotei archaeon | reverse complement strand
ACAAAATTTTGCACATGGAGAGATCATACCGTAAATAAGAAATATCGATTTTCTTCGACAAAAAAGATCTATGAAGGAGAACTGATTGAGACTTCTAAGCTCTTTTCTTTTTCCCACTTCTTTTTATTTGCAATAGTTGAAGATATTCGGGAGCAAGCGATATTATATCCCCCTCAGCTATGATTCCTACAACTCTACCTCTCTTAACGATAGGAAGATGGCCGATCCCCTTACTTTGCATTATTTCCGCAGCTTTTTCTACAGGTGTCTCTGGTTCTATGTAAATTACCGGTGCGGTCATAATATCTTTGGCTTTCAAATTCAACAAGTTTAGCTTTTTCCCAAGAACTTTTTCAATGAGATCCCTTTCTGTTATGATGCCCAGTATTACCCCTTTATCGTTTACTATAACAACGCTTCCAACTTGATTTTCTAGCATAAGGCTTACGATTTTCTCGAGAGGGTCATCTGGTCCTGCCATCACTACATTTGGGCTCATTAACTCATCCACGGTGACTCCTTTTGTTGTGGTCAAATCCCTTACACCTTGTTATTTGAAATTAATTTATTCTTATCTTCATATTCCTGGGGACTGAATTCCGCATATATTTGGTTTAAACCGATGCAATGGAAAGGGAGGCATATGCATCCGATCGGATAATCATCAATATTCTCGTCAGTAGCTATTATGCTCTAGTGCGATTACTATTATTACTTGCTTCATTATCGAGGAGAGTTAAGATAGAAACCTTAAAAAGCTTTTCTTCACTTTTAGTGGACTTAAATCTTCCTTCATATTAAGGTGCTAGCCCTTTTCGGTATAAAATGTTTTTATAGAATCTCGGTATTAATATTTAGATAGGATAGGTGATCCTCATAGGAACTTCTAACAAATCACTTCTAAAATACGCTATAAAAAACGTCCCTCTTCTCACAAAGCAAGACAAGGCGTTAAGAGCTAGAGAGATAATTAGGGATACAGGTCTAAGGATGATTCCCGTATTTGAAGATGAATCGAAGAGTAAAGTCGCGGGGGTCGTTCATAGAATCGACCTTTTCAATATATCTTCAACAAAGTCTACCCTACTAGTTAATGACATAATGAGCAAGGATTTCATTTCTGTACAAGAGGATGCTGATATCGCGGATACATTAAGGCAGATGGTTACGGCTGGGGAATGGTACTCAATTGTAGAAAATAAGAACGGAGAATTCAAGGGCATACTTGGATTGGAAGGGGGTATGCGATACTTCTCAGAAGAAATGAAGGATGAGCTATCAACCCCTATCATGGGAATTTATACACCTGACCCCGTATATGTTTACGAAGACGATGAAATTGCTAGGGTATGGTACCTAATGCTTAAGCATAAATATGCGGGTTTTCCTGTAGTAAATAAAAAATTAATCTTGAAAGGCGTCATCACTCAGCATGACTTGCTTAAAAAGGGATATACCCGACCGGTACTTGAATCTTCTTCGCCTCCAAGAAAAATACTGATAAAAGATGCTATGACCACCCCCCCGCTGTCTTTATCGTATAATGCTCAGCTTTCAGAAGCCGTAGAACTAATGCTTAAGAGGGACATAGGCAGGGTTTACATCGTTGAAGGAGGAAAATTAGTAGGAGTAATTGATAGAGAAGATATATTGAAATTTTTTCTTAATATGAAAAGAGGTAGATGAAAAATGGGATCCTCTCGAAGGTTCGAAGGCTATAGGGCACTGAGGAGCGACGGAAAGCCTAACTTTTCTGACAGAATTTACAGAGTGGAGGGCGACATGGAGAGGCTGGCGAGGAAACCAGCCATAGGCGTTTCTCAGTCGACTCCGATAAAAGAGGCCCTAGCTAAGATGAATACCGAGAAGGTTAGGAGCTTAGTGATCTCTCGAGGAGAAACATACGAAGGCATCCTCCTGGCCGAAAACATCCTTGATTACATGGGTGGAGGAGAACTTTACAATATAGTGATAAATAGATATGAGGGGAACTTCTTTAAATGCTTAGAAGAGCCTGTTAAGAGCATAGCGGAGAAGAACTATCCCTTCGTGTATACGAATTCAAAACTAAACGAGGTCATAGAAAAGATGATTCAGAACAGGGTCTCTATTCTCCCTGTCCTCCATAAAGACGGAAGAGTTTTCGGGGTTATATCTGAACATGACATCGTCGAGCTCCTGGTTGAAAAAAGGACTGGTGTAACCGTGGGAGAGTTATCATCTCCAATTATTTCAATTCATACTTACGATCCCATAATAGAAGCCATGAGAAAGATAGTTTCCCTAGGTATAAGGCAGATCTACGTGAGGAATGAGGTAGAGCAAATAGTCGGGAGCGTTGGCGTCAAGAGGATTATCGAATACTTTTCATCAAATGAGGTATACCGTTGGGTAAAAAAAGGATACCTGACAGAAGCAAACTCCGCGCAGGTAAGAGAAGTAACATCATTTAGTACGCTTAAATTGCCTGAAACCATGGATGTTGGGGAAGCTGCTAGGGAAATGCTGAATGCTGGTACTAGCACTGCGTTGGTATCTAACGGTTCCGAGGAGATCGGCATGATCACTGAGCATGACGTTTTTTACGCGCTATCCTTTCCTGTGAAATGAAAACTCGATATGGGGTGAACTCATGCCTCCTAAAGTAATGGATTACATGTCTTCTCCTGTAATCGTAATTTCACCGTCGGATACACTTTCATACGCTAGAAACCTTATGCTGAGAAATAAAATCAGCAGCCTCATAGTTGTAGAGGGCGAAGAACCAATCGGGGTAGTTACCACTACGGACTTCATTAGGACGATGAGCAGAGCCGATTTGGCTAGAAGGCCTTGGAATGAGATAGTTGTAAGGGAAATAATGAGCGAGAAGCCAATAACAATAAGGATGACAAGCTCAATAATAGATGCTGCTAGAATTATGTTGAAGAACCAAATTAGCACTTTGCCTGTACTGGACAATGGAGGGAAACTCGTCGGCATCATAAAGAGAACAGACTTAGTTAGAGGATATGCGGAAAACTACCGCGATGAGCACAAAGTAGAGGAGCTGATGGACGAAGAACCTCCCAAAGTCACTCCCTTCTCGCCGATCACTGCAGTTATCGATAAAATAGGAGAAAAGCCTTACTTCAAAGTATTAGTGGTAGACGGGGAAAGGCTAGTGGGAGTCATCGCAAAGAGGGACCTAGTCTTCGTAAATCCAGCTATCTTCTCTATGGAAATGAAGTATATTAAGAAAGACGAATTGCTTGAAAAAGGAAGAACGGGCGGGGTTAGATATTACCTCGTTCCGCTAGCCTTGGATATAATGACCGCTAACCCAAAAACCTCTTACCCAGAGGAGGACGCGGCTGATGCGGCCAAACTAATGTCCGATGAAAAGATAGGCTGCCTCCCAGTACTTAGACATGATGGTGATAAACCAGTGGGGATAATAACGAAGCATGAAATTACTTTAGCGCTCTCTAAGATGTAATAGGGGGTCGAATGAATTGGAAAAGAGATCCTTAAAGCCAGCAATCGACTTCGCGGAGAGGGACTTTCCATTTACGGATAAAGATGACACGCTCTCTCACGCGTTTAAGCTCATGGAAAAGTACCGTTCCGACAGGGTCCTGGTAACAGATGATAAAATCTTCGTAGGGATAATGACGAAGAGGGATGTGTTAGGTAAGCTGATGGTAGAACGCACCAGAAGGGTGAGCGCATCAACTCTCCATGTATCGAGTTTCATGGTACACCCTCTTTACATGGCTACAAATGATATAACTTTGGCTGAAGCTGCTAACTTAATGATGTCAAAAGGTATAGGATCACTTCCCCTTGGGAGAGAGGATGAGATAGTTGCCCTTCTGCATAAAATCGATTTTGCGAAAGCTTTCCTCGATAAATCAGGATTGACAGCCAATGACGTGATGACGCCACTTCCAAAAGTTTCCCATATCGGTGACAGGCTAGTTAAACTGAGAGAGGAATTTTTGAAAAATAACATCGTTTTGTTGCCCGTTATTGATTCTAATAACGGTAAGATAATTGGAATAGTTACAGTCAGTGAAATAGCTGATGCTCTATTTGTATATCATGACGCCGTGAGTGAATCTAGCAGGAAAAGGGTCAAAAGGGAAATTTATGTGGAGGATATAATGTTCAGGCCTCCGCTGTTGGTTGAGCCAGAAGATCCCTTGGAAAAGGCTGCTAAACTAATGATTGAAAACCGAAAGCCGGGGGTTGTGGTTGTGAGCAAAGAAAAAGGTATTCTCGGGCTGATAACTGCTGAAAACCTAGTATCTCAAGTATCGTCCGCCAAATTGTAAGTTCCTCTTTTTTAAATCCCATTCCTTTAATAGAAAGTAATATTTTTGCTCTTTATCTAAGTTTTACGAAAGGGGTCTGGACATTTGGCTTCTAGTCCAAAGCCCAAGTTCTGCGTAGATGCCATGCTAGGCAAACTAGCGCGATATCTGAGGCTATTGGGCTACGATACTCTATACTTTAAGGATGTAGAGGATGAGGAAATACTCAGCAAGTGCCTTGAAGAAACTAGGACGGTAGTTTCAAGGGATAGAGGACTATGTAAAAAAGCAATAGACTTAAACATCCCCATTGTTTGCTTCAATAGATCAATGTCGACGAGCAGGCTGCTCTCATGTCTAAAGGATATTGGCCTCATTGAACTTAACTTCGATCCTGTTAGTTCCAGATGTCCTTTATGCAACGGTGAGCTCGTACCAACTCAAAACCCTCCTATTTCGTATGGCTACAAAAAGGAAAGGACATATTATGTGTGCAAAAACTGTGGAATGATTTATTGGGTAGGAAGACATATGTCTACTATAAAAAGGACGCTTGGTGAGGCAAGAGTTGAATCCTGTTGAACCCGAGGAACTCACTCTCGAAGAAGGAGCTTATTTAGTGAGGAAAGCTAGAGAAAGCGTTGAAACAGCATTCAAAGGGGAAAGACCGAATATAAAGGACTCACCTCCAAAGCTGATGCGTCCAGGAGCCCCCTTCGTCACAATATACATCATGAAAAGAGGGTTCAAGGAGCTTAGGGGGTGCATAGGGTATATAGCGCATGTAGAACCATTGATAAAGGCCACGGTTGAGGTGGCTCGAGAGGCAGCGTTCAATGACCCCAGATTCCCCCCGCTCACCTTAAAGGAATACCCTGTTACAATATTTGAGGTCTCAGTCCTATCAGAGCTTAAGCCTATGCCAGAGGATCCCGATGAAAGGCTAAAGTTCGTTAAGATAGGAAAAATGGGGTTGATGGCCAAAAAAGGCTTCCTTTCAGGGCTATTATTGCCTCAGGTTGCTGTTGAAGAAGGATGGGACGAGAAGACCTTCCTGGAAAACACTTGTTTAAAAGCAGGTCTTGAGTATGATTGTTGGAAGGACGGTGAGACCCAATTTTATTACTTTGTCGCAAGAGTATTCCAGGAAAAAGAGAGCTTTGGTGAAGTTGTGGAGAGTTAAGATCAAATCCGGCTTCAGATTAACTCTGAGATATCATCAACTCTTCGGTCTCAAGCTTGCCGGTTATCATCATCAGCACAATTAAATATGATTTCAGCTAATTAAATTATTATTGAGGAAGACCGCTATGGAATTTGAAATACTCGCTAAAGCACTAGACGAATTGGGGAGGATTTCTTCTAGGATTGCCTTAACGAATACCCTCGTAGACCTATTTAAGATTACCCCCAGAGAGGAAATCAGAAAGGTAGTATATCTACTCCAGGGCAGACTGTGGCCAGACTGGAAGGGGCTTCCAGAGCTAGGAGTCGCAGAAAAGCTTCTCATAAAGGCTATCAGTATGGCAACGAACATCAGGGAAGAAGAAGTGGACGCGCGTTTCAAAGAAAGCGGGGATCTTGGAAAGGTAGCGGAATATCTGAAAACTGTCAAGCCAAAGGGAGGCGGAGGGCTTCTTCAATTTATCGGGGGAGGCGAGAAAGAGAAACTAACCGTTACCAAAGTATACGAATCATTAGTGAAGATAGCGACCGCCGAAGGTGAAGGCAGCAGGGACCTCAAGCTCAGGATACTTTCCGCTCTCATAAAAGAGGCCACTCCGATTGAAGCTAGGTATATAGTAAGGTTCGTAGAAGGTAGGCTCAGAATTAACATAGGAGACGCCACGATAATGGATGCTCTAGCCATAGCTTATGGTGGGTCAAAAAACGCGAGACTGTTTATAGAAAGAGCATATAATTTAAGAGCAGACCTTGGGGACATAGCTGAACAGCTTGCATATCACGGCCTGGAATATTTAAAAAACATTACCCCGACCTTTGGAATACCGATTAGGCCCATGCTGGCGGAAAGGCACAGGGATCCTAAGGAGATGCTGGAAAAGGTGGGGGGCAGGGCATATGTCGAATATAAATACGATGGGGAAAGAGCTCAAATTCACTACAGCGAGAATGAGGTGCAAATATTTTCCAGAAGGCTTGAAAATATAACGCATCAGTACCCGGACGTAGTCGAGGCCATAAGAGGAAGCATAAGCGCGAAAGAAGCAATCGTTGAAGGCGAGATCGTACCTTTCGACCCAGATAGCGGGGAAATGAGACCATTTCAAATTCTGATGACTAGGAAAAGAAAGCATGAAATACATAAAGCTATGAAAGAAGTCCCCGTAAAGGTCTTTCTTTTCGATATTTTGTATGTAGATGGAAAGGACCTTACAAATGAAATTCTGCCGAAGAGGAGGGAGATATTAGAGAAAGTAGTTAAACCTAATGAACGCGTTGAAATAGCAAAGTACATAGTAGCAGAGACTCCGGAAGAGCTGGAAAAATTCTTCCTAGAAGCTATTAGCAATGGTGCTGAGGGAGTTATGGTAAAGTCTATCAGCGAGAAAAGCATTTACCAGGCGGGAAACCGCGGGTGGTTATGGATAAAGTACAAGAGAGACTATAAGAGCGAGATGACCGATTCTGTAGACCTCGTTGTCGTAGGGGCATTTTATGGAAAGGGAAAGAGAGCTGGTAAGCTAAGCACCCTGCTGCTGGCTGGATACGACGATAATGAAGATGTATATAGAACAGTCTGCAAAGTAGGAACCGGGTTTACTGACGAAGAGCTAGAGAGAATGACTGCTGAGCTTAAAGAGCTGGCAATAGATCACAAGGACCCGATGGTGGAGAGCGATATAGAGCCTGATGTTTGGGTCAGGCCGACAAAGGTGGCCGAAGTAATCGGGGCCGAGCTGACATTGAGTCCGCTACATTCCTGCGCTAGGGATACCCTCGCGCCAGGGACAGGCATCAGCATAAGATTCCCCCGCTTCATTAGGTGGAGAGAAGATAAAAATCCTGAGGATGCGACCACTTGCAAGGAACTGGTCGAGATGTATAGACAGCAACTCAAAAAGTTGGAGGAAGAGCCAACAGAGCCAGCTGAAACCGGAGAGCCCTGAAATTTGAAACCCTCTACTGGGCCTCAATAAAAAAAGCAAGAGAACCCTAGAAATATAAAGCTATGGATTTTTTTAAATCAAAGAACTCAGTTTTCCAGCAATGTTTTTCGCTATGGTGAAAACTTCAAAATTACATCTCTATGCTTCGGGATTCAACCTCGAGCTAAGCCTCCGAACAATTCTATGGGCGATCATCGTTACTTCAGACTTCAAGAAAGTTTTAGAAATTTCTTCCTAACTCCTCATAATGATAAGCATTCGTTGCGATCCCGATTAAAATAAATGCATTCGATGCTTCTAAAAACATCTCTTTTTTTAAGCTACGGAGCGTGTCCCTTTTTGGTTGTAAATATCTAGTGTTAATAGCTTTAGCGCTTCGGCTATCCCACTCATTATGACGGGAGTGAGCGATTTGGATTCAACGCTGATCTCTCTTATGTAATTTTTATCTTCAGCTACTGACACTCGTGCATTCTCGTCTATTATCTCGACCTGCCTTTTGACCTCGCTTAAAATTTCGGGGCTATTTTTGACTTCAAAAAGTAGCCTTGCTTTTACCCCATTAGCTGTCCTCAAAATTAAAGCGATCGTTTCTTTTCCCGATCTTACTTCCATAATATTCTCTTCCTTCATCGCAGCATCTCGCTCGGGTGCTTTTCCCAAAGCACCTTCAATGTAAGCTAGAAGGAATTCAAGATATTCCAACTCTCTCTTCTTCTTGCTAATTTCGTCTTCCAAGAACTTCTTTAACTCGAGCATTTTGTCCCTGTTCATTTTCTTCACCGATACCTTGTTTGTTAAGGTTTAGTGTTTTGCTCATCATTTCCTCATTTATATCGGCAAATACATATAAAACTCTAGCTCTAGAAAGTCATCAATTCAGTGTTAAAGTCAATGATACAATAGGAAACTAAAGCTTTGCGCTCCTCCGATAATGAGCAAAAAATATCAATACCTCAGTTGAATTCTTAAAAGTAACGTATCAAGAGGGAGTAATTGATATTGGACGAAAAAGCTCTTAAAGTTTCAGCTACATTTATACTAGCTATTTTAATGATGACTCCAGAGGTAGCATTCGCTACAAGTACCCCAAGTAGCATTGAGATATTTGTTCCAGCAGTTACAAATTCGGGTGGTTCGGTAATAAAGTTGGGCATTTATCTATTGCAAAATGGCACTGGGAACTTGAATGTAAATGGAGCCTCTAGCATAGGTAATGATACCCTTTATTCATCATTGGTGGCTTTTTACACTTCTCTGTTACTTTCAGACAAAGATCCATTTGAATACGATGCACGAATAACATTCGAATCAAACCTCGCGGGAATTGAAGGTCCAAGCGCTAGCCTCGGAATAGCTGAAGCATTTTACATCCTTTCATCTGGCAAACAGGCACCCCCTAATCTATACTCCACAGTTATTACAGGAGCTGTTAGCCCAGGAGGGCTGTCAGTCATGATAGGAGGAGTGAAAGAAAAAGCTTCTGCTTCATGTAGCGCAGGGGCCCAAGCTTTCGCGTTACCGGTATCGAATTATTTCGCAGAGGGTCGAGAATTACAAAATCAATGCGCTAAAATTGAGCTTTTGCCTTCTTCAGGGGTTATATCTCTATATTCATTGCTGATGGGGTTCAACCTGACAAATGCCTACCCTCCCGGAGGGTTCGCTTATCCACCGCAAGTATCAGAGGTGATGGGAAAAGCGGCGTTGGATTTCTTGAATAAGTCAGCATCTTTTGATAGATCCTTAATTAACTCGACCGAAGCGGAAGAGATCATGAAGCAGCTTAGTTTTGGCAGAAATTATACGGCTGCAAGCTTGGCGATCTCACTTTATGTCTCGGCCATGTACAACGATCTGTTGAACAATTACACTTCTTTAGAAAAAGCTAAAGAGTATCTATCTGGACTAAATTATACACTCCAACAGGAAAAGCGGAGCCTTAAGGAGATCGAATATTCCATTGTAAATGGAAGCTCGATATCAATTCCCGCTTTAGAAGCTATTTCCACTGCTGAATCTAGGCTATGGACAGCGGAACAATACATAAATTATGGGATGAACTCGTCTACACTAAATGAAACATTACAATACGCTTCTAATACAGCTGGACGAATCGAGGCAGCTAGGACATGGATAGCCTTGGCATCACTAAATTGGAGTGGTTATCCTCGAGTTACTATTCAGCAAGTGTCCTCTTCATTAGATGCCTTCGAGAGATATTCGGAAGCGTCTCTCAATTATGCCCGAGCAATATCCCAAGACATGGGTAGCGCTGAACTTGACGCTTACATCGCAGAGCTATCAGAAAATTATGAAAAGGCTGTTTCCTTGAATGCGTCTTCGGAGATCTTTCTGAAGTACGCTCTTCTCTCAGAGTTAAACTCCGACATTTCCTCTCTTATCTTCTCTATAAACTCGCAGAGCGAAGAGTCCATTTCTTATTACTATTCGGAGGCTTCCACTATTTTCAGCATTATTTACTCTAATATCCTAAGAAACGGCCTCACGACAATCGTGACACCAGAATATATGGAGTATTCTACGTACAGCGGGCTCATTAATGAGACAAAGGTCAATATGGAGCTTTCAGCTCTTTCTTGGTCGATTCCCATCCTTTTCCTGTCTTTACAACAAGGACAAAATATTAGTGGCTCGGGCATTAAAACGGTTTTCCCCTTGGAAAGCATACTCGCATCTCTCATGATAGTTTGGACATTCGGGGGAATGCTCTCTACGTTTATAGCCCTAGCTTCATACAGAGCTACAAGAAAATCGAGCTAAATCTAAGGCGAGCTTTAGGTCTTCGAGGAATTTCGTCTTTAGCTTTTTGTTCCTTAATACAGCTGCTGGGTGATATGTTGCTACTGCTGTGAAGCTTCTTCCCTGAATTTTCGTTTGACCTGGTATTCCTCTTATCTTTTCAAGCTTTTTCGCTCTTGGAAGTTTAGTAAGAGGGAGAGATTCATCGTACAGATACGTAGCAGCCGTAGCGCCTAGTAGGACTATCACCGTTGGGTTAATGAGTAATACCTCCTTCTCTAGGTAAGGTAAGCATGAAAGGACTTCAATGCTTTTTGGTCTCCTGTTTTTCGGTGGTCGGCACTTAACGACATTAGTTATATATACATCGGATCTTTTTACGCCCAACTCTCCTAAGGACGCCTCAAGAATTTTCCCACCTCTACCAACGAACGGAAACCCGGACTCGTCCTCTTCTCTGCCAGGCGCTTCCCCCACCAAAACGATTTTGCTATTCAGTGCCCCCATTCCAGGAACGGCTTTTTTTCTGTGAATATATAGCTCACATCGGGTGCAAGTCAGAATTTCCTTAGCTATTTTATCCATTTCCTCCTTAGCGTTCAAGTCTCATCACCGCTTAATTCTTTCCACACAAAACGCTCACTGAGAGCGTAATTTGCTACGAATCCGAGAAATATACCGATCAAATTCGAAAGCAAAACCTCAACGTGTAGAGCTTTCGAGAGAACCAAAAGAGTAGCATAATTTATAAGCACTCCGATGGCAGTCGAAATGTGGTACCTTGCCATCCTACCGATGAAGCTTCCCGCTTTCCTTTTCTTAAAGGTGAAGATCGAATTGAGCAGATAATTGCTCAGTA
This sequence comes from Thermoprotei archaeon, assembly GCA_022759165.1. Taxonomy (GTDB): domain Archaea; phylum Thermoproteota; class Thermoprotei_A; order Sulfolobales; family Fervidicoccaceae; genus ARK-14. The sequence goes on along the minus strand of JAEMPT010000106.1, from coordinate 16,146 downwards.
TACTGCTTTCTATACCCAAGGCAGCGGAAAGTTCCAACATTATTCCTGCTTTGTAATAGGAAAGCCATAGAACTCCCTCATTAACGAAGATGCCAGATATGCCAACAAGCATGAATTTCAGTATTCTGAATTCATTCAAATTTAGGAGATGCCACAAGAAATTGAAGACCTCCCTGCTATTAAGCTTACTCTCTCCCCATCTTCTCCTTTCGAAGACGAATTCTACTTCTTTTATTTTCTCACGCGGCACATTAGCCTTAACTATAAGCTCCAGTAGAATTTTAAACCCTTTAGGATTGAGACTCCCCCTGGCCCTTCTGAAAACTTCTTTTTTCAAGGCAAAAAAGCCCGACATAGGGTCTGTGATGTTCCTGGTCTGCGGAAGAAGAATTTTTGACAGCGTTGAAGCCGCTTTCGATACTATCCTTCGTAGGAAGGATAGACCCTGATAGCCTTTGCCTCTCCTCACGCCTATCGACACTTCTGCCTCTTCCTTAATTATAGGGGAAATAAGGCTCTTTATCATCTCAGGCGGGTGCTGGAGGTCTCCATCCATAACTACCATTATATCACCATCCGCATTCTCTAGACCTTTGACCACAGCAGTAGAGAGGCCTCTCTCACCGTTTCTCACGATAACCTTAACCCTTCCCTCGATCCCCAGCTCCCTTGCCGCTTCTAATGCTTTATCAGCGGTTTTATCAGGGCTACTATCATCCACTATCACGATTTCATAGTTCTCTCCTTCTAATGCATTTTTTATTCTGCTAAGAAGTGGATGCATGTTGCCAGCTTCATTGAAAGTAGGGACTATAATGCTGATCTTGCTTTTTTCACTGCTCAAAACGATCACTTCCCAGCATCTATTCTAACTAATCCCTCCATTGCACCGAGAGGCGGGAATTCTATGAGATCTCTACTTTCAGTGTCTATCACTATTGGGACCGCCATATTTATGTCGCCGTATTTTCTAATCAACGGGGAAAGGTATCCTTCCGAACTAAGTGAAATGGGGTTCCCTGATTGGTAGAATCCTGCTGCAGGGAGAACTAAGATTTCCTTCTTTCTCGATTTCAAGGGAACTCTCAAGAAGCACGGCATTTTTAAGACTGAACCTATTTCATCTCTGATGTTAAATGATGGGTGCTCGTGACCTATTATGATTATTTTATGCTGCAAAGCTTCTTCTGACTCCCTGTGTCCATGAATTATAAATATATGTTCAGAAAGCTTTAAGTGAGGAACTAATCTGACATCCATTTTCTCAGTTATAATCGATACATAATTGTCGTGGTTGCCCCTTACTAATACGACATCATCATATATATCCTTCGCTTTCCCGAAGAACTTTATTATTTCTTCCCTTTCCTGGAAAGTCAACTTATTGAAGCTATTTTTTATGTCGCCGTTTATTACAAGCCTCTTAGCCCCTAAGTTCCTGAGCTCCTCTATTAAAGCGATAGCTTTAGTAAGTTGCCTTCTTGGGAGATAGACTCCAACTTCGGCCATCTCGTCTTCAAACCCAAGGTGGAGATCAGCGATAATTGCCGTGGCAGTATTTTTATGCAATACCGCGGGAATCCCCGGGAGAAGTAGCAGCTCTCCAACCTCTACCATTTGCCCTGAGCACCTATTTTATGTATGTCATAAGGATTATTATTTTAGACTGAAATTTCACATTTAGTTTCAAAATTAAATAAAGAGAGA
>JAEMPT010000106.1:0-14339 GCA_022759165.1 Thermoprotei archaeon | reverse complement strand
TGAACAGCTTAGCAAAATCATTAACCATAGATCATCGAAAGCTTTTTCATATTGCTGAAAACTTGGATAGAGAATCACCGCTTTAGGGACAAATAGTTAGGGCTAGAAGACTTAGAGCTATGTGAGCTACCACGCCCTGAAGGATGAGGAAGAGGTCAGCAAAGGTACAAGTAATATAATCCACAAACCATTCGTCTTAAACAAGGGTTCTCTGAAGACTAGGAACAGGTCATAATGCAGTTAAAATTAGAACTCAGAGTGAGACTAGGGGCATCATCCCGCAAGGTCAAGGGCTGCCCACGTCATCATCGTTCTGTAATTTACAACAGCACTATATTTCCTTTTGCATCTTATCCGGTTCATCTCCATATTAATGACCTTGTTTTTTAAAGGCGAATATGAAACATCTTTATCTTTTAGAAAATCCCCCAGTTAATATATTCAATTTTTCACTTGCTATAAAGACCGGATTTCTTAGTCCTTTTCTTAAAGTTTAATCCAGCGCCTCATTTTACGTTGCTCTTCTACTTTGGAACGGCTATCAAAATCCCATCCTTGTCTCGGATTATTTTAGAAGCTACTACATCTCCACTCGTAAAATTCGTTTTTTTGCTAACTAAAGTAAAAACTCTATCTTTTTTTGGTGGGATTGCTAGGTATTCGTGCTTGAGCAAGCCTTTTCCAGCAACTGTGAGCTTCAATGAATCTCCCATTCTGTATGGTTGATGCAGTCTAGGAGCCTTCTCTAATCCAAAATCTTCAGGGGAAAGAAGAAGCTTTATACCAAATTTTTTCTGGAGCTTCTCTAAAAAGCTTCTGAAATCGGACCAACTTACCTCCTTAACTCCAGCAGCTTTTCTCCCATACTTGTGGGCAACGTATTTTTGGATCCCCAAGGGTGGAATCCTACCGCCTATATCTGCTTTAATAGCAAAACTGATTATCTCCTCTATATCTATGTCGTTTAGTCCAGGAAGCCAAAGAGGGGTTATATGAATCTCAACGCCTAGCTCCTTTCTTGCGTAAAGAATTAAATCTCGGACTCTTTCGACGGAATAAGCAGAATTACCGGAAAGAATTTTAGCTTTCTCTTCATTCAATGTATCGATGCTCACATTAAAGCGATCCACACCCGAGTTCCAAAGCTCATAAACAAGATTTCTTGATGCTGGGAACAGCCTCGTTTCTACTGTAATGCTCAGGACCCCCTGTATTTCCTTTACGGCTTCTACGAACTTTTTCAGATCTCTGTGAGTTATCGGATCCCCTATACCGTCAAATAATAAATGCAGGCTTCCTTTTTCCTTTATTGCCATTTTCACCCACTCAGCAAACCATTCGGAATCATTCAACAGGAATTCGTTTTCCCTAGAAGAATGGGGCCCGGCTGCGACGCTGCAAAACAGGCATGAAAGCGGACACAGAGAAGATACTCTGACCTGTAAGTTGTTATACCCTCTATCTATTATACCAAAAGCTATGTGCCCTACCAAGGGGAAAGGTCTGCTTATAATAGCGACCTTCCCAATGGAGGAAACTCCGAACTTAGATTCTAGGGTAACCATAAAATTTTTTCAGCCTCCAAGAACTAGGATTAGAGATCCCCGTTAAATATAGGAAAATTGATCTAGAAATTCCCACCTCATCTTGGAACCTTCTCATTAGAATCGGTATCCAATTTTTTACAGGGAAGTCCAAAGTTATCAATCTTGAACCGAGTCTCATCTCTTCATCGAGCTTCTTAGAGATTTCTTCTATAAAAGTAGGAAACATATATATGTACACGACATCGAACTCGTTGTAAACTACCTTTCTCGCATCTTGGCATATTAGCGAAAACTTGTCAGACACATTATTATATATAGCATTTGCATAAGATAAAGCGCAGAGGTCTTCTCTGAGCTCAATGCATGTTGATTTAGCTTTGAAATATTTCGAGGCCATTATTGCAGCTCTTCCATCTCCGCACCCTATATCGGCGAAGCTGTCCCATTCTCTTACTTTAGCTAAGCTAAGGGCGTAAGCTATTGCCGTTCTGGGGGATGCTATCCATGGGGCGTCGACTTTTTCATTTGAAGGCCACAATGGTATATTTTTCTCCATCTCTGTGCAACCCTAGTTAAATTTATATATAATCTCGTTGGCTAATAATAAATTAACAAAATCATAAAGATAATAAGGTGTGATTGATGGAAGCAAGAAAAATTTTACCTCTAGTCACGATAGTATTGCTACTCGGAGGAATATTAGGAGGGTCCTTCACTACAAACGCGGCACAGCCGCAAAGCTCCATAAATGTCCTTGAGTTTAGCAGCACGGGTGCTCTCTTTATGAGCCCATGGAATCCAGTCTTGGGCTTCACCGATACTTACGGCATGTATCTGTGGATGCACATAAGGGAATGGGGTCTTTACCCAGCACCTGATACGGGGATCCCCGTACCAACTACAGCAACCTTCCAATACGTTGGCAACTATACTGTGGATCCGCAGACCCAGGCGGTTGTACCTTACTTAACTGTTCCGGCCAATGCTCTCGTCTTTGATCCCTTCACTTTACAGTGGGTTCCAATTAGTGTAGCGGCAGCTAACCAGACATATGCTTCATACATAAAGAACAATGCGGGCAACATTCCTCCTGGTTTCTTGACCACAGTTTCTAACTACATTAACAATAATGGTAAGGCGCCGGTCAAGATAATATTCAACTTCGATCAGGTTCCGTGGCATGACGGAGTAAATTTCAGCGTTTCTGATGTCTTAGGGTACCTCGCATTTATGTGGAGGTGGTCAACCGATACCAGCGTCTTAACCAACCAGACAGATAATTACTATGACGATGAATACGCTTCTTCGGTTGGCCCCGTCATAGGTCTTTTCGAAGGAATCGAGATAATCAATGACACATCCTTGGCAGTATATACCACGTACGTTGACATTGACCCTGCATTGATAGCTTATACGATAATTCCTTATCCCGGTGTTCCATATGACTTACTGGCTTCAATGGAGCTAGCGGTGATGAATAGCACTAACTTGTGGTGGTCTGACAAAACAACATCAAAGGGAACCTTGACCGGTATAGATATGCTTATCAATGCTAATGAGATAAAGGCCGCGGCTCAAGCTTTAACACCATCAAAGCTTTACTATTTTAACGGTTTGTCAAGCTATGGCTACACCTTTGGTAATGATCTTTCAACTAGAACAGCTGCACTTGTAAGTTGGATAAATGCGCATGGCAATGCCGTAGTAAGCAACGGTCCATTCTATGTGGATTCATATAACGCTCAATCAAATACCATGGTCTTAAAGAATAAAGCTCTCTTGGGGTTGCCGAAGATTAAGTACCACTGGAATAACTTAGTTGTACCCGGCGTCGACCAAATGGTTGTTGGTTCAGTGACAACGGAGGATGCAGGCATACAGGCCGTTAAAAGCGGTACCGCTGATATATTCCTTTACAACGAGCCAATGAACAAAATAGGTCAAATACCACCGACGGTTACCCTCATTCCGACGACATCGCTTTTCTATGACATCTCTGTCAACCCAACAAGCAACATATTCGATCCGGCAGGGCCTGGGAAGATACAGCTGAATGGAGTAACGATAAATGGAACTTGGCTTCCAGGCTTAGCATTATATGATCCAAATACTGTACTGAACAAAGACCTCTCATCGTACGGCCATCCTGACTGGGTACCATTCAACTTGATCAACTCGAACGTTATGAAAGATCCACACTTCATGTTCAATCCATTTGGGCTAGATGGAGTCAGGTATGCGTTCAATTTGTTGATAAACAGAAAGTCGCTGATAGATAGCATATATCAGGGCGGCGCTCTTCCAATGCTTAGTGCCATAATGCCGAGCGCTCCGGCATACAAAATGCTCAACATAAGCGGTCTTGAGCAGCAGATGGGGATCTTCCCCAGCGGAGATGTCAACAGGGCTGTAGCCATGTATCAGCAGGCTATAAGCAATGCAAACCAGACGCTGAATCAATATGGCTTCTCTCTCAAATTTGTTCCAGATTCCAACGGAAACCCATGGCTGACCTTGATATTGCCCGATGGAACGCAGAAGACTGTTACCATATACTTTGAGGTTAGGGTTGATGACCCATTAAGAAAAGCCATCGGTGACCAGATAACGGTTTGGATACAGCAGTACTTCCACATTAAAGTCAACGAAGATCTAATACAAAGGAAAACCGCAAACACCAATGTATTTGGTAAGGATATGGCCTCCTTCAGCTTCGCTGATCATCCATGGAGCTTATACACTGAAGGCTGGGGAGCAACAGTTGATGAATCAGTTTACACTTCGAGGTACGATGTTGCCCAATTCTATGCCCCATTCATCTATCCGTTCAATCCAACGCCATCTAACCCCAACTGGTTCTACCTGTGGAATCAAACAATCTATGAGCTAGGGCAGAAGTTAGCATTTGGCGTTTACACGCCTCAGCAGGTAAATAACTTGTTCAATGACATCACGAAGCTGGACGCTATGGGTATGCAGCAGAGCCTAAGGGTATTCTTAACCTTAGGTCTTGATTATTACATGGTCAACGGCGCCAAGGTGGTAATCCCCTATTATGGCTCCTCCACAGGGCTAGGGAGCATGTGGGGCCTGAACACTGCTTATGTGATAAGTGCAACGACGACAGCACCCCCAACAACTACGGCTCCACCGACAACTACAACCACTACAACGACACCCACAACTACAACAACCACGACAACTACAACATCAACTACGACGACCTCGACCACGACTCCAGCTCCTTCAGGTGGTATGTCAACGGCCACTTTAACAGGAATAGTCGTTGTGATAGTGGTAGTAATAGCTATACTGGCATATTTCATGACTAGAAAGAAATAACATATTATAAAATTTTTTATAAAAACTTTTAAAAAAATTATTTTTTTATAAAAATTTTTGTTTTAAACAAAAAAGTTTATATATTTACAGTATCCTTTGCAACTTGAAGTGACCGAATGGCGGTAGGATAAATATGGCAAGCCTGGGCAGAACGATCGCGGTACAAGTTGTTAGCAATTTGGCTGCACTCATTATAATAGTCGCATTAATTTCTGCTCTTTTAGTTTTTTATAGCCAGACTATCCTTCAGGGAGTAGTAGTCGAAATGGTACAGGAATTCACTAGGAATTTGGCTAGGAATCCAGCGCTAACCCCTGAGCAGAAAGCTCAGTTGATAAACTTGTATCAGCAAGCGCTGGAGGTAAGATTCGGTTTAGTAGGAAATCCGATATCCAAAGTATATCACATGATGATAAACATACTAACGCTTAACTTAGGTAGCTCAAGAAATGTATATATGGGGAACTCAGCCTCAATTAGCTCACAGATAATTTTTGCTTTGAAGAATACCGTTATACTATTTTTTACAGCGACGCTAATCTCTATAGTAATTGGTCTTGCCTTAGGCCTATATGCGGCAAGAAAACCTCATGGAATCATCGATAGCCTTCTCTCATTCTTCGCTGTTCTCTCAGCTAGCCTTCCGATGTGGTGGGTGGGTATGCTGATGCTGCTAGTTTTTGCTTTTTGGAATCATTGGTTCCCCGCCCAGAGCATGCCTGTATATTTTGCTATTCAACAGCTGTCCCAGGCATATCACTCCGGTTCAATCACTACTTTGAGTTACATTCTTGAATACATACGAACTTGGCTTTATTATATGGCTTTGCCCTTAACGACTGTGGTATTAGTTAGCATAGGGGGTTGGGCCTATATAGTAAGAAACGTAGTAATCGGGAAGATGGCTGAGGATTTCGTTATGACTGCGAGGGCAAAGGGACTTTCGGAGAGAAAAGTCCTATTTGGCCATGTTTTGAGGGCCGCTAGCCCCCCTATAGTCACAACGGCAGCTCTTAGCTTAGTTTCAAGCCTAGGGGGAGCCATAATATCTGAAACGGTATTTGGCTGGCCAGGAATGGGGTTGCTTTTTTGGATAGCAATAACGAACAGCGAGCCGATGCTGATAGCTGGAAACGTTTACGTTACAGTGCTACTGTTCATAATAACCATAATCATTCTGAACATACTCTATGTCTTCCTTGATCCGAGGATAAAGACGTCGGGGAGTCAGCAAGTGTTCTGAGGTGACAATGATATGAGTAAAAGAAGGGGGTCCTCCGGTTTTCGAAGATTCTTCAGTGATCTGCGTAGGACTAAAGTTGGAATAGTAGGTCTCTCTTTACTAATCTTATTCTTAGGCTTAGCGATTTTCTTTCCTCTGATAGGTAACATGAACGACATTAAGAACTGGAACAATCTCCAATACTGGCGAGATAATCCGAAAGCCGCCCCGCCTTGCTGGGCTGTAGGGAATACCTTCAAAAGCATTTCTGTCACTGGAGGAGAATATACTAGCAATCTAATCGAAAGAAATGGTGAATTAGATGGCTTTAAATACATAAGTTATTCATTTCTATATAATGTAGAAACACAGCCTCCAATAGATGTGATAGCTCGTTTCAATATTTCTTATTCAAAGCCTACCTATGTTTACATAACGATGGAGAGGCCAGATGGTAAGTATATATCGTTGACGGGCAACCCTGAGAGTAGCGAACGGACCTCTGTTTTTGATCTGTTCGGCGTAGATCCTAATAGTTATAGCGGAGATATCAGGATACAGCTGGCATCTTATGTAAATAATATGATAACGATACGGAATTATATTGTTCCATGGCTACAGAGCAACAATGTAACGTTACGGCCTCAAGATGTTTTTAGGCTTACTAATGTCGCTTTCAGCATATTGCATCAGGAATTGACACCTAATATAATAAATGCTCAGAATGTCACATACTTAAGTGGAAAATATAATGTTACATTTGTTTTTTACAGTAATGACAAGAATCTGTCAGTAGCGTTGGAAAAAGCGATTGTGCTCGGAGGTTGCTATGGAATCGTAGGTACAGATAACATGGGAAGAGACCTTTGGATGGGATTAATGTACGGCATAAGGTGGGCATTAATCATAGGATTCAGCGTAAGCATAATGTCTGTATTGATTGGAGGAATTTACGGAGTAGTAGGAGGTTATTTCGGAGGAAAAACTGACGAAATAATGCTGAGGACAGCGCAGGTATTTTACTCAATACCCGTACTCCCCATATTAATACTGCTAGCGGTAATATTTAGGCCCTCTATATGGAATGTGATTTCAATGTTGATAATATTCGGTTGGCCCTCAACTGCATTAGTCACTAGAAGCATGGCCCTTCAGATTAAGGAAGAGACCTACGTGGAGGCAGCGAAAGCTATAGGTTCATCATCATCAAGGATATTATTTCGTTATATCTTGCCACAGGTTTTTCCATATTTATTTGCCAGTATAGCTCTTAGCGTGCCTGGCGCAATACTAACTGAGGCTAGCCTTAGCTTTTTGGGTCTCGGTGATCCCAGCATAGTTACATGGGGTAGAATACTGAACGAGGCTGAAGTGGCAGGAGCGACAATTAACGGCTATTGGTGGTGGGTGTTGCCGCCTGGTCTCATGATTACAATAGTTGGAATGACCTTCATACTGATCGGTCAGGCACTTGACCTGATACTCAATCCGAAGCTCAGGAGGTGATGGCATTGACAGCAGTACTAGAAGTTGAGAACCTCAGCACCAGTTACTATACATTCAGAGGTATGGTAAAAGCTGTAGAAAAGGTTAGCTTCAAGCTTGAAAAGGAGGAAATATTGGGTATCGCTGGAGAAAGCGGATGCGGGAAATCAACCCTTGCCTGGAGCCTGATGGGTCTTGTTCCACCTCCAGGTAGAGTTGTTGAAGGCTCGGTAAAAATAGACGGGATTGAAGTCTTAAGCCTTTCTGAGTCTGAGAGAAGGAAAAAAATACTATGGGAAAAAATAAGCATGATCTTCCAGGGTGCAATAAATGCCTTTAATCCCGTTTATACGGTGGGTTATCAGCTGGCTGAGCCCTTCATATACCATAAGAACTATAGCAAAAAGGAGGCCTTTGAAAAGGTAAAAGAACTCCTAAAAATGGTTGGACTTAATCCAGAAATTGAGAAAAGATATCCCCATGAGCTCAGCGGCGGAATGAAACAAAGGGCCGTAATAGCAATGGCCTTAGCATTGGAGCCGTCTGTAATTATAGCTGATGAGCCTACCACGGCTTTGGACGTAGTAATCCAATCACAGATCCTCAATCTGATGAAAAAACTAAAGCAAGATAAAAAGCTAAGCTTTATCTTTATAACACATGATATGAGTGTAATAGCGGAAATGGCAGATAAAGTAGCTATAATGTATGCAGGGAGGATCGTTGAGCTTGGCCCATCGGAGATAATCTTCAACAGGCCTTATCATCCATATACATCTGCGCTAATAAGGAGCATACCCAGGCTGAGGGGACCTATAGAAAAGCTCCAATATATACCAGGTGAGCCCCCTAACTTGATCTCTCCTCCTCCAGGTTGCAAATTCAATCCAAGATGTCAATACGCAGAAGAATTATGCAAGAAAGAGGAGCCTGGCTTCGTCGAAGTAGAAAAGGGGCACTTCGTGAGGTGCTGGAAGTACGATTCAGGAAAGCAGTCGTCGGGGGGTGCTATGAAATGAATGTTGACAAAAAGGAGCTAATGGAACTGTTCTCAAACAAGAGAGATATTGTGCTGATGGTAGATGGGCTAAAAGTATGGTTTCCATTGAAGAGGGGCCTTTCAGACATACTGAAAGGCAGACCGCAAAGGTTCGTTAGAGCTGTAGATTCCATCTCATTCTTTGTAAGAGAGAAGGAGACATTCTGTTTAGCTGGTGAAAGCGGATGTGGCAAAACGACTACGGGGAAATCATTGCTCAGGTTAGTACCAGTGACAGACGGCGTAGGCCTATTTAGAGCAAGAAAAGAGACACTCGAAGATCTTAAGAAAAATGGAGTTAACGTTGACGGAGAGGACTACGTTGATATTTTCGCCATCCATCCTAAAAAGATGAAACCGGTGAGAAGGGATATACAGATAATTTATCAGGATCCATATGGCAGCCTAAATCCAAGGTATAAAATATTGGACATTCTAAAGGAGCCACTCGAGATACACAAATTCCAACTAACCGAGGAAGAGAAGCTGGAAACTGTATATAGAGCTCTTGAGACTGTCAAGCTGAAACCACCCGAAGACTTCGTGGATAGGCACCCACATCAGCTTTCTGGAGGTCAAAGGCAGAGGATCGCTATAGCGAAAGCAATAATCATGAACCCTAAGATCGTTGTAGCAGATGAGCCTGTATCAATGTTAGATGTATCTATAAGGGCAGAAATGCTGGAGTTGCTTCAAACCATAAAGCGAGAAAGAGGATTAAGCTACATATTTATAACACACGATTTAGCTGTCTCCAGATATATATGCGATAGGATTGCTATAATGTACTTAGGACGCATTGTAGAAATGGGTGATACTAGAAGGATCATTGAAAATCCTCTTCATCCATATACCAAGGCTCTGGTAGCAGCTATTCCTGAGCCTAATCCATCCAACAGGCTTAGAATGAGGGACGTACCAATAAAAGGCGAAATACCAAGCGCAGCTAACATACCACCTGGGTGCAGGTTCCACCCAAGGTGTGTTGAGTACGAAAAGAACATCGAAAATCTTAAGAGCAAATGCCCGCTTCAGGATCCGCCCTATTATGTCGCTGAGGATGGTAGATTGGTTAACTGCTGGCTATTTGAAGGGAATAAGAAGATAGAGAAGGCTCGCGGCTTTTTTATTATGTAGCATTATAATGATTCAGGCAATTTAATCATACCCTTTTTGATAAGCAAATTCAACATCTTTTCTATTCCAGACAATGCCGATTCTTCAATGTATATGATATCGCTGGCTTCCCTAACCGTGGCTTGCTGAATTACGTTTCTCTTTACAGATATCTTGCTTCCTTCGGGTAACAGATCTCTATAGAGGGAAATTAAGAAGAGATCTTTTTTCCCAGAGACATCTAAATGAACCCCACGATTAAAAAGCCCACCGAAAATCAACCTATTCATTTCTGAACTCAAAAATTTTAAGGCAAACCTTTCAGGCTCTTTCCCCTTAATGCCCATCGCAGCCTTCAGCCCTTCATCCAGAAATTCCTTCAAATTATTATCGCTGAAACACTTATCAATGATTTTTCCATCGACAACCTCTGACGACATTAAATCTCTCTCAATTTTTTGAATAAGAAGGATCCTGTTCTGCGGTAAAAGCTGACATATCAAACTATTTTCTATCGCATATGTTTTTTTGCCTTGTCCAGAGTCTACAGTAAAAACGACGAAATTGAGAGCTATTTTGCGCTTTTCCATCATCCATCGCTGTCTTATATATTGCTAAACAAAATTAATAAGTCTCAAACCGAAGCAATACATAGCTTCAAAATTTAGTTAAAAATAAATACGACTTCTATCTAACCTCTTTAAGACAAAAGCTGAAAGAGGAGAACGAATTGAGCGTGTTACCGGAATCCAAAGTAGGGATAGTTGGCTGGGGAAGTTATTTTCCAATTTATAGGTTATCTATGGAGGAGATCGAAAAGGAATGGGGCTTTCCAAATGGGACAGGAAATGGCCTAGGTATGAAGGAGAAAGCAGTGGCTTATATCGACGAGGATGCTACGACAATGGGCTACGAGGCTGCAAGGAATGCTATTGCGCGTTCGGAGATTGACCCAAAAAAGATCGGTGCGGTATTTTTTGGTACCGAATCTAAGCCATATGCAGTAAAGCCAAGTGCGACGATATTAGCTGAAGCTTTGGGGATTACTCCTGATACTATGGCGAGCGATTTGGAATTTGCTTGTAGGGCGGGTAGCGAGGGAATGAGAGCCTCCATCGGACTAGTCTCATCAGGTATGATAGGATATGCCCTTGCTGTGGGAAGCGATACGGCTCAGGCAAACCCAGGGGACATCTTAGAATTTACAGCAAGCAGCGGAGCCTCGGCCTTTGTAATAGGTCCTAGCAGAGAGGCGGCAGCTGTATTCGAAGCTTCTTACTCTTATGTAACTGATACCCCTGATTTCTGGAGAAGAGGCCTTAGCCCATATCCGCTGCACGGTGAAGCGTTTACCGGAGAACCAGCGTACTTCGACCACATAATAAATGCCGTTAAGGGTCTGTTGGAAAAGACCGGCCTTAGAGCATCAGACTTCGATTATGCAGTTTTCCATCAACCAAATGGTAAGTTCCCTTTGAAGGTTGGTGAAAGGTTGGGGTTTCCAAAGGATAAGGTGATCCCCGGTCTGCTTACGCCCTTTGTAGGAAATACTTACAACGGTTCAGCTTTATCTGGTCTGAGTAACCTACTGGATATAGCCAAGGCCGGTTCAAGAATACTTTTGGCTCCATTCGGTAGCGGTGCTGGGAGCGACGCTTATAGCATTATTGTTACTGATAAAGCTGAAGTTAAGAGAAGCCTCGCTCCTACCGTTTCTTATTATTTGAAACGGAAAGTGAACATTACGTATTCAGAATATGCAAAGTTCAGAAGGCTAATCAAGAAGATCGGAGGCGATTGAGATGCGCGTTTTCATTACTGGATATGGCCTTTCTAAGATTTCCAAGTGGTTCGGCGAGACATTGGAAGATCTTGCATTTAAGTCGGTAAAAGATATAGAAAACAAAGGGGGAGAGCTGCGGGAAATAGATGCATTGATTGTAGCGAACTCATTTGGTGGAATATTGCAGTCTCAGAATCTTTTGTCCTCGCTTATAGCAGAAGATATTGGGTTTTCAGGGAAACTCACCATGACAGTTGAAAATGGGGGAGCCAGTGGCGCATCGGCCGTCCTCACAGCCTCGTCTTTAGTAAAGTCCGGACTGGCTAAGAACGTGCTAGTAATAGGCGTAGAAAAGATGTCGGACTATATAGGATCCGTTTTCAACCATTCAATCTCCACTTTCATGAATGCTGAGCACGAAGCATTCTACGGTAGCACTTTAGCAAGCGGTTTCGCCATTCTCGCCAGATCTTACTTATCTAAATATAAATATAGTGAGGAGGACTTAGGAGCATGGCCGATTCTCATGCATGAAAACGCTTTAGACGTCCCTCATGCTCAGCTCAAGTTCAAGATTACTAAAGAACAGGTAAATTCCTCCGATATCGTTTCTTCCCCATTGAGAGTTCTTCACTCACCTCCAGTAAGTGACGGTTCTGCGGCAGTAATAGTTAGCGCTGAGGATTCTTCAATTCCCAAGGAGAAAAGGCTGGCAGAGATAAAGTTCGGATACTCGTCTTCACATTTAATGGAACTTTCACTAAGGGAAAATTTAGACGAGTTCTATGCTTTAAAATGCGTCAAAGATGCATTGGAAAAAGGCAGTAGCATAGATATTAAAAAAGTCGATTTAATTGAAATATCGGATGACTATACTATATCTGCCCCCATAATCATCGAGGGATTAGGATTATCGGATAAGGGAAGTGGTCTTAGAAGCATTCTTGATGGGAGATACAGGCTTGGAGACAAACCATCTATAAACGTCACCGGTGGCACAAAGTCAAGAGGTCATCCGTTCGGAGCTACAGGCGTTTACCAGGTGGCCGAAGTAACTTCATTGCTATCAGATGGCAAAGCAAAGGGCGCGAGAGTCAACGGAGAATTAGGATTAGTAGTCTCAATGGGAGGAATTGGAACCGTGCTTTCTGGGATCTTGCTGGAAAAGGTTTGAGGTGATATAAATGGAAAGACTTTCAATATCTAAGTTCTGGAGGATAAGGAAACTTCATTACACACTAGCATATTCAAAATGCAAAAAATGCGGTTATGCCTTTTACCCGCCAAAACACGTTTGCCCTAAATGCGGTTCGAGCGATCTGGAACAAAGAACCCCTCCGAGAGAGGGGAAGCTGATTTCTTGGACAAAGCTTTACGAAGTTCCCTTCTACTTTGAAGACCAGAAACCAATTTACATAGGTTTAATTAATCTGGGCGAAGTAAACGTGATGGCACAAATCGTTGATGTCTTAAGTGAGGATGAGCTAAGGGAAGGAGCAGAGATGGAAATGGTATTCAGGAGAGTAAAGCAGGACGGTACGGCGGGGCTAATCTACTATGGAATGAAGTTCAGGCCAGCTCATAGATCTGGGTCCTCTAAACAGGGGCAGTAAATGGATGAAAGATATTAATAATGCCTTTTTTGCAAAATAGCACTAGCACGCATGATGAGAGGTTACCCATTATGGCAAAGGCAAAAAAATTAATATTAGTAACTGCGGAACACCATCCTTATCATAAGCAATGGTTGCGAATGTCAAACGAACTTGCTCAAATGCTAGGTGTCGAGCTCGAAGTTAAAATAGAAGATTACGTCTTTGCAATAGAACACGGAGTTACGGACGAATTCGGTATGGCTGGCTTACCTCAGCTTTTGGTTGAGCTAGAAGATGGAAAAATAAAGCCATTGCTATATGAAATACCACTAGATTCTAACTTTCAACTGGATTTCGAGGCAGCGAAGAAATTAGCTTTGGAGAAGCTCGAGAAGGGAGAGCTTTAAATTTATTTTTTCTTAAAAAGCCTTTTTCGAAGGTTTTCATGTCTAAAAGTCAATATCAGTAGCATCTCCTTAAGAAACTCCGAGGTCGCCGCGAAAAAACCCTTTTCCGAGAATACAACTATGACCTTTTTCCAATCGAGGTAAAAAATCATCAATATCAGGTAAAAGGTAACGACAACTAACAGAATCATCCCTGGAACTATTAGATTTGAGTTTAGAGAGAATTCGATGACAGAATAAGCTCCTTTTCCTAGTATAGATACTATTAGAACAAGCAGAAACTTTCCAATGAAAACTCCAACTAAGAAACTCAAGAATTTATATCCAGCTATACCAAGCGGAACATAAATTACGTCATCAGGCAGAGGAGTTAACGCGAATAGTACAATAATAATAAAACCGATGTACTTTTTCCTGATCAGAGAAAGGAATAGCTCAACATTTTCCTTGCTTTCTTTAGAGGCCTTTTTTCCTCCTAAATTGGATACTAGAAATATCAAAACCTTCCCCAGCGTTGCTCCTCCTCCTCCAGCTATTGCAATAGCTAACTCATTGGTTATGTTTGAAGTTGCCGAATATGCTAGAATGAAAGCAACATACGGAACAGCTGAGTACGGTATTGCGTTGCCGATGAAGCTTGCTAAAAATACACCCCACAAACCGTACTGACTCACGAGGCTTCCGATACTTTCAAACAATTTTTCTCCTCCGCACCACTTAGCTTCTATCATCCATTCTTAATAAAATATAAGCACATTAGTTTTTCAAGCTAAATCCTTTAAAAGATCTTCCATATAAGTAGT
>JAEMPT010000082.1 GCA_022759165.1 Thermoprotei archaeon | reverse complement strand
CGCCATAAATGGCGAGGCTTTCAGTTGTAAGATAATCGCATGTTTTAGATATTTCCAGGGGTCATAATTATCAGATATAAGCAACCCTCGTTATTTTTAAAAGCGTTAAGGAGCTTTAAGCTTTTTGAGATGTTCCCAATTAAGCTGGTCGTAAGCTGGTCGAAAATTAAATATTTTAGATATCCTTTTTATTGCTGAATTTTAATCTATTAAAACAGGGGTATGGAATTTTGGACGGATATACTGCGATGCTCTATATGGCATATGCCATGGCTATAATGTCTGTATTCACCGTAGCTTATGCTGTAATAAACTATAGGCAACAGACCAAGGCCTTGAACCTTTACGCAAAATACGTTAAGCTCACTCTGAACTTGCCCGAAGTAGTTAAGTTCACGCAGTCGCATAGGCGGCCAAAGATAGACGTTGGGGAGGACAGGGAAGGAAAGAAGGTCCTCGTGAGGTACTATGTTAAAGAGTTAGATAGGGATCACCCAAGCGTGACAGTAACAATAGATAAGGATTCCATGAAGGTTCTCAAGACCGACGTGAAAGGCGAGCAGGAAGGTAAGAAGAAGTGATCTCGGAAAAGAAGAGCAGCGGAAAATTGCCTTCCGATGTTGAGCTCAGGAGGATACATCTTTCTTCGTACGAGGAGATCTACGAAAAGGTCTACAAAAGGATAGGCAAGCTTGTAGAAAAGCAGAAACGGGCAGAAGAAAAGGACGATGTGGCGGACGCGCTTGAAATATTGAACACCGCTTATAATTTAATCTATGAAAAACTCGAGGCTTACGATAAGCTTTACAAAATAATAAATCGGAGGGACGACCTCAGGGCTTACGTATCACTCGTCCTTGGAGAGGATGCAATTGAAAAGCTCGAAAATGCAGCGAGACTGAAGGGAAAGCTGAAGCAGCTCTACATATCCCTTAAAAGCGAGCTTCTATCATCCGGCAGGAGAGATCTTAGGAAAAAATCCCTAGGGGCTTCATCAAGGCTTCTCTCAGTAGCTAAGAGAAATAAGGCCCTTTTGGCAGAGGCGCTTGAAATAAAGAAGGAGGCCATGCTTTTTCCGGACCTGAAGGGGAAGATCTCTGTAGTTATAGCCGGTGTACCAAATTCGGGAAAGAGCACGCTAGCCTCCAGAATATCCAACGCTAAGGTGGAGGTAGCAGAATATCCCTTCACTACTAAGCGTGCTGTACCTGGGAGGCTTTTGTCCGAGGAATTTCTGGACGTCGCTGTGCTTGATACACCAGGCATTTTTCCAAGGAGCTTTCAAGAGATGAGTCTGCCTGAGAGACGAGCCGTGGCCGTGCTTCGTATGGCAATGGGAATTCTTTTGTTCTTAATAGATCCTACCACCTCAGCCTCAGTTCCCTTGGAACAGCAGATAGAGATGCTCTTGAAGCTAAGGGGGGAAGTACCAGAGATAAAGGTTGCCGTTAACAAGATAGATTCTCTAAGCAAGGAAGAACTCGATGCTGTTAGAAAAAAGGTCGAGCAGATACCTGGAATAGGAGACGTTTATTTTATAAGCGCGGCAGAGAATATTGGACTGGATACCCTGTTAAAGGATTTGAAGGAGAGGGCCAGAGAGCTGGCTCTCAGGTCCTTCAGAGAAGGTGGTGCTAAGTTTGGAGGAAGATGAGAAGCTATTCTATGACTACGAGGCTCTGCTCCAGAGGCTCTATCAAAAGGTCCCTAAGCCGGCGAGCAGTGGAGAAAGGTTTGAGCTACCCAAGTTCCAACTGCACTATGTCGGTAATCAGACTGTGGTGAGGAACTTCAGAGAAGTCGCTGATTTGCTCCGCAGAGACCCAGAGATGCTCCAAAGGTATCTCCTCAGGGAGCTCGCAACCGCTGGAAATTATGACTCTCATAGCGGTATACTAACGATAGGCACTAAGATAAGTTCATCCACCCTTTCCCAGATACTCGAAAGGTTCGTGGTAAATTACCTCATATGTCCCACATGCGGTAGGCCTGACACTAGGATAATCAAAAAAGGAAAGACATGGATTCTCAAGTGCGATGCTTGTGGTGCTGAGCAACCGGTCAAGCCCTTCTAATGAGAGGAAGCTTCATAATGTCCGGGACCCTTTCCCTTAGAGTGATAGAGGCGGGGAACCTCAAGACAGTTTTGCTATGCGATGCAGAGCTTATCGGGAAGAAATTCACTCAAGATAAAGGAATCCTGGATATAAAGGAAGAATATTACAAGGGAGAACTCGTCGATGAGGAAGATGCTGCGATGAGCATCAGGGAGGCTGACTACATATCTCTCATCGGAGAACGTTCAGTTAGCCTAGGAATTAAAGAGGGAATGATTCACCCGGAGGCTGTGATGAAAATTTCAGGGATTCCATATGCTATCTTTGTTAATACTCGTGTCTAACTGATGCTGAACTCTTCACTACATGAGGGACTGCAGCTACAAGCAAAACTCCCGCTCCTACGTTCAAACTCTTTACAGAACACTGGGAGGATGAGCATTGTGACCAAATGCCCCATATGCAATAGGGAAAAGACCCCATCGCTTCCATTCATAGAGGGTATATGTATAGAGTGCTACTTAGCGAAGAAACCAATTGAGCCAGTAAGGCTGAAGATAAAGAGGTGTAAGGTCTGCGGGGCTGTATTTCTCAAAGGAAGGTGGGAGCCTGATCCTTCCGAAAGGGTTGAAGCTTTAGCGGCGAAAGAGGCCGAAAAAGCTCTCAAGAAGAGGTTCGGTCCTTATGGCTTTGAGGCTATGGTCAATTGGCGCGGAGATAAGTTTAAGGCACAGCTCTTCGGAAATGAAGGCAGCTACTCTATGCCTATAGAAGTTATCATAGAGGAGGAAAAAACTATTTGTCCCACATGCTTGTACAGAAGATCAGGCTCATATGAGGCTAAGATTCAGATAAGGAGCAACTCCGGCTCTGTGGATAAAAGGACCTTCGATGAAGTCATGAAGATAATATCATCTTTTTCCTACGATGTGAGAAGCTCGGTCGTGAGCATTGATGAGCTCAAAGAAGGCTTCGACATAAACTTGATGGATAAGGCCAGTGCTAAGATAATAGCCTCTGCTATTGCTGATAAGCTCGGCGGAGAGGTCAAGACCACGTACAAGCTCATCTCTGAGAAGGGAGGAGAGAAGAGGACGAGACTTTCAATATCACTTAGGCTTTACTCAAAGAAAGGAGGAGAGCTTGTAGAGCTCAATGGTGAACCGGCGCTGGTCGTGAGAAGAAGCGGTGAGCCGGCCAAGGTTATTCTTCTGCCCAGCAGAAGGGAGATTAAGCTCAGCAAGATCGAACCTAATGCGCTAAAGCCTTTCTCCGGTGAAGCTCATGAGGCGACTCTACAGGCTGTCCTTCCAGACAAAGTCATCGTATTGTTGGAGGATTTTTCAACTGAGGAAGTTCCGATTTCCTCCGTATTTGGAGGAACCGATATGGGAAAATATTTGCTTGTGGAGAGCGAAAACGGGCGTTTTCTCATAAAGCGGGAAATGGTTCTTTGAATAGAGCAAATCTTTGCAACGTTTCACCTTCATTTAAGAAACGCGAGAGCTCTTTTCTTTCTAAATCTTTATAATCAGGCGTAAACGAATATAGTCTGATAATTTAGAGCGATATATGTTCGAAGAGAGTGATTTGATGGTGAGAAAAGAGGAAGGGCAAAGCGGAGAGATGCCGCTACCAGGGGAAGGGATGGTAGTATGCGTTGTAGAAAAGATTCTAGGCGGGGATCACTTCGTTGCTAAATGCGCCGACGGAGTTAGGAGGATGACTAGGATTCCCGGTAGGCTTCGGAGGAGGATGTGGATAAGAGAGGGTGACGTAGTCCTCGTAGCCCCTTGGGAGATGGAGGCCGATAAGAAGGGAGATCTAATATACAAGTACTCCAGCAGCGAAGTGAGGAAGCTGGCACAGAAGAATTTAGTCCCCCCCGATCTTCTAGAGGGTGTCTGAGTAATTGGGAGAGGACGAGCTAGAGAGAAAGCTCAATAAGAAGTTGACGGAAAAAGAGGAAGAAAGAGAAAAAGACTACGATCTCCTTAAAACCGTCGAGGAAGTCTTCGATTCGTTTACCGTGCGTTCATTATATGAGCTGGCTCGAAGACTAGGCATTAAGAGGATCGGAGGCGTCGTTAGTTCAGGGAAGGAGGCCAGGATTTACAGAGGTATAAATGAAAGCGGGAGAGAGCTGGCAATAAAAATTTATCTTACATTTTCCGCGGAATTCAAGAAAGGAATATACAAATATGTTATGGGAGACGAAAGATTCGAGAACGCGAAGGCTACTACCACTAAGAAGCTTATGAGCTTATGGGCCAAGAAGGAATATTCTAATTTGAAGAGGATGTATTCTGCCAGAGTTAGTGTGCCAGAACCCATAGGCTATAAAGACAACATAGTGGTCATGGAGTTCATCGGTGAAGAAGGAGTTAGGGCCCCACTCCTAAAAGAGGTGGGGGAAAGCTTGGATGATCCCAGGTCAATTTATGATGAGATAGCCGAAGGCCTCAGAAAGATGATATGCAGAGCAAGTCTTGTTCATGCTGATCTCAGTGAATACAACATAATGGTGTTCCGCGGAAAGCCAGTCTTCATAGACGTCTCTCAGTCGGTGCTAACAACGCACCCTAATTCAGAAGAATTCCTCAGAAAGGACATCTCGAATATAGATAGGTTCTTTAACAGGACATATAACATAGAAGTTTACGGAGATACCTTGCTGGAGGAGTTGCTTAGATGCCTGAGGGAGGAGAAAAGAGGACGGGGGCAATGAGGATATTTGAGCTCGTGCCTCCAGAAAGAATCGGTGTTCTGATCGGGCCTGGTGGAAGCACCAAGGAGAGAATCGAGGTTTCCACCGGCACAATTATTGCGGTGGACAGCTCCACCGGCACAGTAACTATAGAGCCAGCGTCGGAGAGCGTTGCTTCTTACTCTCTCCTCAAGGCGAGAGATATAATAAGAGCAATCGCTCTAGGCTTCTCGCCTGAACAAGCCTTAAGGCTTCTCGAGGACGACCAAGTCCTCGAAGTAATAGACCTTGGCTCAATTATAGAAGGAGAGAACCACTTGAAGAGGATAAAGGGAAGAATAATAGGAGAGGATGGGAGAACGAGGAAGATAATCGAGGAGACGACAGGGACCAACGTGATAATAGGTGATAAAGCAGTTGGGATAATAGGAGACTTCGAGCAGGTCAAGGTTGCGAGCGAGGCTATAAGGATGCTCATTGAAGGAAAGCCACATGCGGTGGTTTACTCGTTCCTCGAAAGGGAAGCTAGGAGAATGAAGAGAAAGAAGATGACCGACCTTTGGAAGAGTTAATGGGGAGGGCCATGATGAGTGGTGACGGCACCGAATATCCCGGAGATGTGGAAATTGAATTGAACTGAGCCGCCTCCCGGTGATAAACTATGAGAGTTGCTGTTATAGACTATACGCTCTGTAAACCTGACAGATGCAACACCGAATGCGTACGTTTTTGCCCCGTAAACAGAGGGAGAAAGGGGGTAAAGGCTATAGAGCTCAGCGGAGAAACTGGGAAGCCAGTTATATATGAAGACACCTGCATCGGTTGCGGGATATGCATAAAGAAGTGCCCGTTCAATGCGATTAGCATTGAAAACGTCCCCGATGAACTAGAAAAGAGAACATTTCATAGGTACGGAGCTAACGGGTTCAAGCTCTTCGGCGTACCTATTCCGAAAGAGGGGCAACTAATTGGCATCCTGGGAAAAAATGGCACTGGGAAGACGACGAGCATCAAGATATTGGCGGGCGAGGTGATCCCCAACTTCGGAGATGTAGAAAGGCAATATAGCCAGAAGGAAGTCCTGGAAAGGTTGAGGGGCACAGAGCTTCAGCAGTACTTCTCAAAGCTATATGAGGGCAAGCTCAAGGTAGCGCACAAAATTCAATATATAGAAGTTGTACCGAGGAGGCTGAAAGGAAAGGTTGGCGAGCTACTCGAGAAGGCCGACGAAAGGGGCATATGGAAGGAGCTCTCGAAGGAGCTCGGGCTGAGTAATATCTTGGAAAGCGAGATAAGCAAAATCAGCGGAGGTGAGCTTCAGAAATTCCTCATAGCGGCTGTACTTTCAAAAGAGGCCGATTCATACATATTCGATGAGCCGAGCAGCTTTTTAGATGTAAAGGAACGTATAAAAGTGGCAAGGATGCTGAGGGAATATTTGCCTAGCTCCTCCTACGCATTTGTGGTGGAGCATGATCTTGCGGTTCTAGATTATATCTCTGACTCGCTCGTTATAATGTACGGTGAGCCAGGCGTATATGGAATCGTATCTAAAGTTTACGGCTCCAGAGCAGGAATAAACAACTTTCTCTTAGGATATCTTCCTGCGGAGAATATGAGACTGAGAAAAGAGGCTATACGATTCCACGTTTCTGAGCTACCAGCCAAGGTCGGAGCGACCACGGAAATATACTTGAAGTGGGAACCGTTCGTAGTTGACTTAAAAAGATTCAAATTGGAGGCAAGCGGTGGGGATATAAGAAGGGGGGAGGTCATCGGTATTCTTGGTGCTAATGGAATAGGGAAAACAACCTTCGTCAGCAGGATAGCGAAATTGCTTGAGGAAGGGAGAGAAAACGAAAATGCCCTAGTCAAATTCAGCTACAAACCACAATATATAAGCCCAGAAATATTCGAGAAGCCAACAGTCGCTGAGAACCTAGCAAGCGCAAATCCTTCTGCTTTAACACCTGGAAGCTGGATATTCGAGGATATAATTAAGCCGTTCGGTCTTTATAGATTGCGGGACAGGGAAGTATCAGGCTTGAGCGGTGGAGAGCTACAAAAGCTCGCTGTAGCCGTTGCCCTCGCAAAGGAGGCCCAAATATATCTGTTGGACGAGCCCAGCGCATACCTGGACGTCGAAGAGAGGTTAGCCGTTTCAAAAACGATAAAGAGGCTAACTGAAGCAAGGGGTATTGCGGCTTTTTTGGTGGAGCATGACCTTTCTATCGTAGATTATATATGCTCGAGGATCATGGTATTTGAAGGAGAACCTGGGGTAATTGGAAGAACAGGCTCACCGCTCGGGCTGAGAGAGGGCATGAACAAGTTCCTTAAACAACTTGAGGTCACCTTCAGAAGGGATCCTGTAACGGGAAGACCGCGGATCAACAAGCCTGGAAGCTTCATTGACAGGGAGCAAAAGAGAATAGGGGAATACTACTACCTACCTCTTGAAGGAACCGTTATAAGCGAGGACGATGAAAAATAGTTAATGGGCGGACGCCGCTAGTGGCTTACGGGGGCTAAGCCCCTGAGGAAACACCGTCCTCCTGGCAGCAGTGGGGCCCTAAATGGGGCGGGGAGAGAGACCCCGGCAACGGAACAGAAACGGTACGGCCCTGGAGAGATGTGAATGATGCTTCTAAGCGCGACGGCAACGTTGCGGGTGGCTGACGACCTCCAGGTGACCGATGAAACGGCCGTCCCCCATGGAGCAAGGAGCCTCGCTTGTGAACAGCTGCCTGAGGCGGGGCTGATCCGCTTAGCCGAATGCCACTGAAACTACAGAAGACGGGTTATAGCGGTGTCCGCTCATGCGATTTATGTTGATAGATCAACTTTTAATGGCGGGATACAGGCAAATATCCGCTGCCTTTATCCTAAGAATCCAATTTTTGAAAGGCATAAGCATTAAGGTTGATCGGATGACTTAAATACCGTCTTTGTGTGAAAAAAATTTAAAAAAGTAACACCGTGGTCCTCATGCATATTCCAGACGGCTACCTAAGCAATAAAGTTTGGCTGACTTGCTACGCAATTTCGCTCCCTATTATCGCTTTTGCCTACATCAGGCTGAAGAGGAAAATGGGAAAGATGGAGGTCCCCCTATTCAGCGCCTTAACCGCCACAGTTTTTGCCCTGCAAATGGTTAACTATCCACTTGGACCGGGAGGTACAACCGGCCATCTTATTGGAACTCCAATGCTAGCAATAATATTTGGTCCAGATGCTGGTATAGTAGGGCTATCCGTAATTCTGTTCATACAGGCCCTTCTTTTCGGGGATGGAGGTATAACAACCTACGGGGCAAACACGCTCAACATGGCAATAACAGCCTCTCTCGTATCGTTTTATTCCTATCTTCTCTTCAGAAGGGCATTCAAGGGAGAGAAAGGAAGGGTGATTTCAGGAGGCTTGGCTGGCTGGCTCGGGATAGTTTCAGCAGCGCTCCTGTGTGGACTTGAACTAGGTCTTTCGAGGGCAACTTTCGGCTATGGCCTAAATATCACTATACCCGTTATGGGAATTTCGCACGCGGTGCTCGGCTTAGTTGAGGGCGTTATAACGGGATTCGCAGTATATGCTTTCGGTAAATATAAGCCGGAGCTATTTTCGAGGTGAGCTCAATGAAGAAAATATATCTCGCCCTGGCCGTTTTTTCCGCAGTAGCGATAGTAATTGGATCTACAGTCTTATCTGTTTCCTATGAACCGCTCGATGAAGTAGCTGAAAGAATGAATTTGACGGGTGAAAACCTCCTAGGCTCACCTTTTCCAGAGTACACAATCCCCGGATTTCCATGTTGGGCAGGGGGTATCATCAGCGGCTTAGTGGGAGGGATCATCGTTTTCGCTATAATTAGGCTCCTGATGAAGGTCGGTGAAGATGGAGGCAATTAAGGGCTTAGAAGAGTTCATTGAGCTTTCTTATTTGGCTGACAGGCCTAAGAGAAAAATATTTTCTGAGGCAGATGCTGCCTTTTTGGCGATATCTTGTCCATTCCTCGTAGTTCTATCGAAGGGAGCCTTCTTCCCATTATTCGTTATATCGTTATCGCTTGCGCTCGCAATAACGATAGGGGAAAGCTTAAGCAGGTTCATCAAGAGCTCCCTTTTTTTCATACCCCTTTTCTCTTTAGCAATAGCTCTTCCAAGGGCTGTTTGGGACCCCGGCTTTGGCTTATACGGGGCAGTGGTATTTACGCTCAGAGTTTGGGGGGCCCTATCATTACCTTCTTTGCTAACGAGGAGCTATGGATTGCCTTACATATCCTATGGGCTTGCCTCAATTAGAATTCCTGAAGGTTTCGCGTATCTAATGATGATGACATCGATTGACGCTATATCGATGGCAAGATTCATATGGAGCTCATCCTTGGCATTTCTTTCAAGGGGGGTACCGAAGTTAAGGCTAAAGGATTTGGGTTACTTTTTCGGATACCAGTTGGTCAGAGGATATGAGAGGGGGGAAAGGATGAACATGGCCTTCATTTCAAGAGGTGGAGGTAATGTCGGCATAAAGAGAAGCAAAATCACGAAGACGTCTATGTTGATTTTAGCAATATTGTTAGCAGCCTTTTTCATAGCTATAGAGATTTAGCTCATCTCTTTCAGAAGAGTGAGATCATGGAAATGATAGCAACGCTCAAAGATGTAACGTACACATATCCCGATGGTACTAGGGCGCTCAATGGTGTAAGCCTCGGTTTAAAAAAAGAGAGCGTCATCTGCTTGATGGGACCGAACGGTTCGGGGAAAAGCACTCTCCTCATGGTGCTTGACGCTCTAATTTTCCCCCAGTCAGGAGAAGTCGAGCTTTTCGGGAGGAGGGTCGAAAAAAACAATGCCCCCGAGCTCCGAAAGAAAATAGGGCTCTTGTTCCAGAACCCCGATGACATGCTGTTCAACCCCAACGTATTGGAAGAGGTAGCATTCGGGCTCATCGTTAGAGGAATCCCGAGAGAGAAATCCTCTGAAAAGGCAGAAGAAGAATTGAAGAAACTAGGATTGGAGCAGCTCAAAGATAGAATTCCACATAGGCTCAGCTTTGGTCAAAGAAGGCTCGTTTCACTTGCATCGGTACTCGTGACGGAACCAGAGCTGTTGCTACTGGACGAGCCCACAAGCAATCTTGACGAAGAAAACAAGGAAAAAATGATGAAAAGGTTGCACGAATTCATTTCAAGCAAAAACTCTGAGGAATGGGCAGTCGTGATAGCAACGCAGGACAAAGAAATTGAGGTGCTCTGCGATGAAACTTATTATATGAAGGATGGGAAGATTATAATATAAGGAGCGATGGGGATAAAATTTGAGCGCGCGATTCTCAGTTTCCTTTCCAAAACATCTTCTCGAGGAATTGGAGAGAATATCGAGATCGGAGGGGATCAGTCGTTCCTCCCTATTGCAAAGGGCCGCTGAAATGTATATCGTTAACACGAAGTGGATATCGAGCGAAGGCAAGGTTGCGGGCGCGATCGCAATTCATTATAACCACGATGTTCACGGACTGGAAGAGAAGATCACCGACATACAGCATGAATTTATGGACGTCATTATCTCAGCGCTCCACATCCATCTTACAGAAAAAAACTGCATGCTGATCATAGCTGTAAAGGGAGACGCTGAGAGAATAAAGCATTTGATGACCTCCATATCTAAATTGCATGGAATAAAAACTTCCTCGTTCTGTTCAATATCTTCAGATATCGATTGATATTCTGAAATTTCTAAAAACCGCTACGGCAAACGAAAAAGAGGCAGGTCAGCCTTTCGAAATACCAGCTCTTCGAAACCTTAAATCCCAAAAATCTTCGTAGGTCTTTGCTATTTCAGGGAGAGATAACTTCAGATCTTCTAGGCAACCAAGCAAACATTTCATAGAATCATCATTCAACTTAGAGCTTAGGATTATTCTGGGCTCAATCTTTCCTTCTCGGATGTCGATGATACTTCCAGACAAGAACTTCTCTGCTTCAATAAGGTCCTTGCCCAGATAGGGCGAAAGCTGCAGACAAGGATGCTCCTTCCAGACACCCCTTACTTGGTCTCTCATATATGCTACTTTACCTCCTTCATCGCTTTTTTTGCCCCTTCTTACGACGAGAGTTGAAAAAAGAAGTCTGAGCAAAAATATGAGATCAGTTGTACCAACTCCACCGAAACTAAAATATTGCTGAGCTATTACCCTTTCAGCAGCTAAGTCCCCTCTTATCAACAACTCTGCTATTTCCGAAACGCTCTTAGAATTAAGCGCTAACGCAGTAACTTTTCTGAAAATGGTGGGAGCGAGCATGGAGAGAAAAGGGGAAAAACAGGATACCGCGGGAAAGCAACTCGCCTTTTTCACCACTTCATAGAGGGGTAGAAATCTAATTTCAATTGACTTAAGTCCTCGCTTGAAGGGAGATGATGCCTCGGCTGGATCGATGAATCCCATCCATTGTAGAGTTCTGAGCCATAGGAGGGCTCTCGTGTAGCTATAGTTGTCTTCGAGAAAATCCAGCAATGCCTTTTCTGATTCAAAAGCTCGGGAAAATACATCTAAGTACTCATAGATCGGGAGCATCTGCGATTTTGGAGACCTTGGCAGCCTTCCCCCCTTATTATCAATAGGTCTAAGGGGAGGGAGAAGCAAATCAATCCTCCTCTTCGATACCATGAGAGTCTGGCATAACAACAGCTTCCTTTCCGAGCCTTCTAAGAACGCTCTTAGCAAACGCCTCCGCGATCTCTCTTGAGGACCTGAATGCATCGATCAAGATCTTCTTCGGTCTCGCCTCTTCCACATAGTAGAGCGTATCTTCGAAATCGGCGTGGTCGCTCAAAGCTACGACCCATCTTTCTCCGGAGCCATTTTCGTAGATCTTTTTCAGAGGAGAGGAAAAGAACCAACCCGTCAAAACGACCTCAGAGGCAACGAAGGGAGTTTTTTTCCTCGAGTTAGCGTGATTTAAGTAAACGAACCACCCGCCTTTTATGGCTTCTACTGCCTCTTCAGATCCCTCGCGGAAATAATTGCCAACCTTGAGCCCATGCTTTTCGGCAAGCTTTGTTAGCTCGTAGAC
The DNA here is from genome assembly GCA_022759165.1 of Thermoprotei archaeon. Lineage (GTDB taxonomy): Archaea > Thermoproteota > Thermoprotei_A > Sulfolobales > Fervidicoccaceae > ARK-14. The sequence continues at coordinate 23,524 of JAEMPT010000082.1, read as the reverse complement.
CTTCTCTGGAAGAATGAAAGGAGCCTCAACCCCAAACCTCCTCATAATGTGCATGGCCTCCTGGAGCTTTCCATGGTAACCTTTCACGATAACCGGCTTCCCTTTCGATAGTAGCTCAGAGACGAGGTCACTGAACAAGATGTCGACCTCATTTTTGAAAGGCCTCACCATCGTTTCTTCTCCGTATGTAGCATCTATAATTAAAACATCTAAGTCGCTCATTATTTTGGTACCAGGGAACTTGAAGTCCCCAGTGTATCCCACCCTGCTTCCATCTACGGTTTCAACCAAGACCTGAGCACTTCCGATTACATGCGAGGATTTCACGAGCACCAGCGAATCTTCTCCGAACTTAATGCTTCTTCCATATTCTAATGGGAGGAGCTTGTCTTCCGGGAGCGAAAATCCCATGAGTGGGAGCGCTTCAATTGTTGCAGGTGTTGCTAAGATATGAGAGGCAAACTTACCGCTCTTGGAAAGCAGAATTGTGTGGTCGCTATGGAAATGTGACACCACCCTTACTGGCTTCCCAGCAAAAGAATCAACTTCGAATATATTCCCAAGAAGAATGGCGCCGCTATTAGTAACTTTAGCGAGCTCGCTAGATTTTTGCTGCCCCAAAAGCCACTCCCAAAGAAAACCTTGCCAACTGAACTTATAACTATTACTGCAATCAAAAATTTCATTCTTTTATATCATAGGGAACGAGCAAGGGCTTTCCGTCTATAAGGACCTTCTTGAACCTGGCACCGTAGGCTAAACTGAGCAAATCCTCGTTGAGTATCGAACCTATGTCCGAGGGACCGTAAAAATTCCCTGCACCTAAGAGTATTCCTTTGTCGCAAGCTGAGGATGCTTCAGAAAGCTCATGCATGCTAAGGACAATTAACCTGCTCTCTTTTTCCCTTTTTAGAATTCTGTATAGCAAGATTCTAGACCTTACGTCTAAATGGCCGCTCGGTTCATCTAAAAAAAGAAAATCGGCCTCAGAAGCGAGAGCAGAGGCCAACAGTATTTTCATCCTTTCTCCGGTGCTAAGCTCATTGAAATACTTCTCCAAGTCTACTGGGGAGCTGAATTCCTCAATATATCTCACTAACCTTTCAAGCGATTGTTCGCTACGCCAATTGCCATATAGTAGCCTTTTTTCATTTGTAGCTAAAAACGAAAGCGCGGCATCCCCTCCCCTCATTCCAGGCAACTCCGGGGGATCCGGAGGAAGATAGGAGGAAGCAGAATCATGAGGGATTTTTTCAAGGGACCCCTCGAAAACGGGGATCGATCCAGACAAGGTCTTCAGCAAAGTACTTTTGCCAGACCCGTTGGGTCCAAGAACACAATATAAGTATCCTGAGCGCAGCTCGATGTGCAAGTTTCTGTATAGGGGGAACGAGTATCCTATTGAGCCTCTAAGCACAACCTCTGGCACAGCTATCGCCTCATGCTCTTTATCAGGAGGAAGAGGAAGAATGGAGCGCCTATAATGCTCATAGTAATCCCAACTGGAAGCTCGGACGGCATGAATGCTACCCTGGAGACTATGTCCGCACAAATTAGTAGCACCGGTCCCCAAAGCGTCGAGGTTATCGAGCAGGCACCAGGATCTCCGCCTACAGCTATTCTTGAAATATGCGGTATTATCAGTCCAATAAAGCCAATTGGTCCTACAGAGAGAGTCACTAGCGATATGCTAAGGCTAGAAACTATTAGGCTCTCCTTCCTGATACGCTCCACGTTTATGCCAGAAGCTCTTGCGAGATCCTCTCCTAATAGGATCTTCCTAATGTTCCCTACTCTGAGCATTTGATGGCCAGCTACAACAGAAAAGCTCGCTAGGCTTAGGTATACGCTCCAGGTGTCAGAATATCCTAAGCTCCCCAGTACTAAGGCTACACCACCCTTTGAAATTGCCGGATTGACTAAAATTAATAGATAAGATATCGAGGTAAGCATCGTTGATACCATGACACCAGATAACGCAACAACAAGTATCCTGAACCCACCCATTTTGCTAAGTCCATAAACCAGCATCATAGTAGCTAGAGAGAAAATGAGAGAAACGATTGGAGCAATATAAAGCCCTAGCTTAGCCGATATTATGTAGCCCGTAAGCATGCCCAGTGTAGACCCAGAAGAAATCCCGAGTATGCTTGAGTCTATCAAAGGGTTAGCGAGGAGATTCTGGAGCAGTAAACCATTTAGAGCCAAAGAAGCGGCCGAAAAAAAGGCAGTCAGAGTCCTGTAAATTCTCAGCTGAAATATAGGGTCATCTAAGTGCCACCTCCACATAGGAAGCGGACCAGATGATCCTAAGTATAAGCTTAGCCAAAAAACGGGAACTAAAGAAAAAAGAGCGGTCAAGATCAGCAGCTTAAGCCTCTTCCTCTTTTTTTCTACATAATCTTCAACCGAAGAAAGCAAAGAAGGGAGCTCACCTCTGTGCTGTAAGGTTCATCACGGTACCGAGGTCCAGATCTTGAGGAACGATCGCTTTTCCATATATGTCTGGGTGCAGTATTAGCGAAATAGACAGCTGAAGTTCAGCTATTCTCGGTCCTGGTCTGGAAGCGATGTCGTTCAGCTCACCATGAAGCATGTATACTCTTCCATTTTTTATTGCGTTCAAACTGTCCCCTCCTGGCTGATTTTTAGCCCAAATGATAAATTGAGAGGCATTCGAAAATCCCCCTGCGTTTTCGGATAATATAATGAAGTCAGGGTTTGCTTTCACTAAATCCTCCCAAGAGACCATCGGCCAAGCCTGAGTGACATTCTGGAAAGCATTGACGCCTCCAGCGAGGTTTATCGCATCGTTCCAGAAGCTGCTCCCTCCCGCAACAAACAGTGGGCTTATCCATACAATATAGGCTACAGAGGGTCTCTCTGTAGTCCTCGTGGAAACCGTTTCATAGATGTTCATTATTTTTTGCTTAAGGTCGTTAACGAGTACAACTGCCTCATTATAGTGACCAGTTATTTTCCCCAAAAGCAATGTCGCAGAAAAGATATCATCTATGCTCTCTGTCCTCAACGATATAGAGTCAATTCCCATCTGGGAAAGTTGGTAGATGAATTTATATTGAACTCCCGTTGTACCTATGACTAGGTCTGGTTTAAGAGAGACTACCTTCTCAAGGCTTATGTCAGAAAATCCTCCTACTCTTGCGATGGTTCCGTTGGCTACCATTTTTTCTAAGATAGGGGGATAGTTGGAAAAGTCATCGACTCCTACAACCAATGAGCTAGCATTTATCGCGAAGAGGATCTCCGTTATGCTTGGGGCGATCGAAACCACCCTCTCCGGTTGTTGCGTAATGAAAACGGTCCTGTTTAATGCGTCATATACCTGTATCGGGAACTTAAGCTCGTTTATCTGAGCCGAAATTTCATTGATTTTCTCTGATAAGGTTGAGTTTATGTTCTGTAACGATGAAGACATCTTTTGAAAGCCCGCTACGGAATTGCTTAAATTTTGCAGCGTGCCTTCGATGACCTTAAACGAATTGTTGGATTCATAGACAAATATCAATGAAGCCATTGATAATATTAGAGCTACAACGAGCAGTGAAAATATGATTTTTTGCTGTAATTCCAAGCGAACCACCTGGTTTTAATAACCAGAATTTTATATATAAACTTTTCTATAAGCAACATAAATCTGCATTCCTGTAGCTTTTTAGAGCAATATCTCAAATCTTCAATAGAGGCCCTAAAGAAAGGCTACAACAAGTCAAGCCTCTATATGTTGTCCTATAGATGGGGTAACGTAAGCTCTACCATTGCTCCTAACAATTTTAACCTTAATACCATACACTTTTTCCAGAGTCTCTTCATTTATGACCTCATCAGGATTTCCAGATATCAGGATTTCGCCTCTATACATCAAAACTACCTGGTCTGCAATTTCTACAGCTTCATTGGGGTCGTGCGTGGTGAAGAGGATCCCCCTACCCTCCTGCGCTAGCTCCTTCATAACTTTCAAGGCCAACAACTTGTTCTTGAAATCGAGGTAGGCAGTCGGTTCATCCAAAACCATAAATGGGGTGCCCTGAACGTAAGCCCTGGCGATACTCGCTAATCTCCTCTCTCCCCCGCTAAGTTGAGAAAAATACCTCTTCGCCAAGATCTCCAGCCCGAACTTCCTTAAGGCTTCTGCTACAAGCTTTCTATCCAAATCTGAAGGGATTGATAGCGGAGAGATATGGGGGGTCCTTCCTAATAAAACGAAATCCTCTACTCTGAGGGGGACGTTTTTCATTATTTCTTGCGGTACCCAGGCAATTAGCTTAGCTCTCTCCTTTTCAGTTACTTCGAATAAATTGACCCCACCAACTGTGACAGAGGGTGGGTGAGGCTTTAAAATGCCGAGAACGATCTTGGTTAAAGTGGTTTTCCCTGAGCCATTCGGGCCAAGCAGAGCTAATATTTCCCCTCCTTTCAAAGACAAGCTAATATTTTTCAATGAAAAGTCATCGCGACCATATGAATAGCTTACCCCCTCAACTTTCAGCTCAGCTCCATCCATGGTAAACCCTCCTCCTAAGCAAGTATGCGAAGAATGGAACGCCAACGAAGGATGTGAGGACTTCTAGGGGGAGCTCGCTCGGGAGCACTGCCCGTGATATAGTATCTACTACCAGCAGAAATGCTCCTCCTATTATGGCGGATCCTGGCACAGTGAATCTATTTGAATCTCCGAAAATCATTCGAGCCATGTGAGGAATAACTAGTCCAATCCATCCTACCAATCCCGCGACAACCGTGCTAGCTGCAGCTGGAAGCGTTGAAAGTACGATCACAGCTGCTTTATAAAATTCGACCTTTATTCCAAGAGCTTTTGCCTCTTCCTCTCCCAACATGAATGCATCCAGTCTCCATCTAAGCAAATATAGCATAGCGATAGAAGGTACAGAAATCAGCGCTAGAATTTCAACGTCCCCCCAACTTGACGATGCGAGACCGCCCATTAGCCAGTAGGTTATCTGTGGTAATTTGGACTCAGGGTCAGCTAGGAACTTAACTAGGCTCATAAGGCTTTTGAAAAGACTTCCTATTATTATACCTGAGAGCACTAAGTCAACGATTCTTGCTCCTCCCCCCCTCCACGCAACTGTATAAGATAATCCCAATGCCGCTAATCCAATCCCGAAGGCTACTGCCTGTACAAAAGGAAGTGGAAAATTTAGGAGTATCGCAAGCGATGCGCCGAATCCTGCCCCTGCAAGCACTCCAAGTATGTCTGGGCTAACGAGGGGGTTTCTAAATAATGCCTGAAATCCGGCTCCTGAGACCGATAGAGATGCCCCAACTAGCAAAGCGGCTAATACACGAGGAAGCCTTATCTGTAATACTATATTTGCCAGCGGATCTCCATTGGGAGCCTTTCCTGCGAGCGATTCAATTAGAATTTTTAAAGAGCCTATCGGTGAAAATTCATATTTGCCCATTCCAAGAGTTATTATGAAAATAAAAAAAGTTGCGACCGCAGCGATAGCTATCTTGCCATCCTCCTTCATTCTCGGATCATCTTCAAGAGCTTCTCCTATTTGATCTGTGATATCTCGCTATCGCTTAATCCATATATATTCTTATAAAGCTGAATTCGCAGGCTGCTTATGTTCAAATTGGAGGTTTCGTTTGGATGTATGCATTTTGCCATGTATGCCAAGAGGAGGACAAACCTAGGACTCGTTGGGGTATACTCCTTTGATGCCTTGAAGATATATCCGTTCTTTACAGCATTGACGTCCTGAAGCCTCGAATCGTTTAATATATCATTCACGCTTTGCGATACTCTATAGCTAAGGATTATGATGTCAGGGTTCATTTTAACTAAATCTTCATAATTTATGAAAACAGTGCTCGTGTTTTTGGATAACCCATTGCTCAGGCTTACCCCTCCGGCCAATTCTATAAGTTGATTTTCGATCCCCTGCGTTACTACCTGTATACCAGTAGTCCCGATAGTTCTGATGAATAGCACTCTAGGTCTTTCTTTCGAGGAGGAAACCATAGAGGTTATATTGTTCACTGTTTCGTTCAAGAAAGATATTACGTAATTCGCCCTGCTTTCTCTGCCAAGCGCCTTTCCTATTAGGCTTATCGTGTTATAAATATCTTCAATGCTATTTGTCCACGGAACGCCTATGACTGTAAAGTTATGGGTCTCATAGCTTTGTAGCTCCTGCTGGCTTCTTATGTATGTAATAATGAGATCTGGATGCAAGGAGGCAAGCTGCTCCAAATCTACCCCGTTGGTATACGTGAGGGCTGTCGCATTCAATATGCTTGGAGGAAAGTTCATTGAGTCAAGCCTTCCGACAATAAGGTTACCAGCTCCAACGGAATAAACTATTTCTGCCGAGCCTTGGTCTAGGACAACGATTCTAGAGACGTCCAAGGGGACCGTTACGTTTCTACCTAGAGCGTCTGTGACGAACCTGTAGTTACTTCCAGCTACATTACCGCTTTTACTTCCTGAATTGATATACAAGACCGCAGCAGAGGTGATAACCGCTATTAGTATGAGAGCTATTATTATAAGAGTAGCCTTCAAGCTAACACCTCAAAAATTATGTCATTTTATAGCATAATAAATTTTCTCTTGAAATCAGAAATCACGTTGTCGCGCATTTATCACTATTTATAATTGAAAGTAAAAAATAAAAACGCTAGTTGTGAGCTTGATAAAAGCTTAGATTTAGAAGTCAACATATCGATAAAGCAAAAAAGGTGGTGGAGCTTTGGAATCTCTTGTCGCTTTTGGAATATTGGGTGGTGCGATCGGTTTTCTGTTCGCTCTTGCTATGTATTATGTGCTTTCTAAGGAAGACGTAGGCAATGAACGAATGATAGAAATTTGGAAGGCTATAAGGGAAGGGTCATCTGCTTATATGAAAAGGCAAACGAAAACCATATTGCCTTTTTCAGCAGTTATGTCAGTGATAGTTTTTGTAGCTGTATACCTCGGTTATAAGGCTAGGCTTTTAGGAGCCTATCCTCAATTCGAGGAGGAGGTGCTAAAAGAATCTGCCCTGGTGGGCATATCCGTATTTCTTGGCTCCCTCTCTTCGGTTATCGCCGCCTTCTTCAGTATGGACGCTTCTACGAGGGCAAATGTCAGAGCTACGGCAGGTGCAATTAAAAGTTCCCAAAGAGCGCTCAGGAACTCCGTTCTTGGAGGGGCAGTCTTAGGGCTTTCGGTTCCATCTCTATCGCTCTTGTTTATCTCAACGATTTATCTAGCATACTCGGCGTTTTTCGGAGCGTCTATACAGAGCCCAATAACCTTGAGGTTCGTTTTGGACAGCATGGCCGGTTTCGCCTTCGGAGCGAGCCTCTCAGCCCTTTTCGCCCAGCTAGGAGGGGGGATCTACACTAAAGCTGCAGACATCGGTGCCGATCTAGTAGGAAAATTAGAAGCCTCGATACCAGAGGACGACCCAAGAAATCCAGCAGTGATAGCAGACCAGGTTGGGGATAATGTTGGCGACTGCGCTGGAAGGGGGGCAGATATCTTCGAGAGCGTGACGGCAGAAACCATAGGAGCCATGATGATAGGGTGGGCCACTTACTACATTTTATCAAATGCCGGTTTACCGATAGAATACTCTTCTAAGTTCATGTTCCTTCCATTATTGGTATCGATAGTTGGCATAGTGGCAGCAATTCCAGGAATTTTTACCATAATCATGCAGAAGAAATATAAAGACCCAATTGAGCCGATGAGAAACGGTGTAATAGTTTCATCAATAATTTCTCTTATACTGTTGCCTTTGCTTTACAAGTATGAATTGCCTGATATATGGCTAAACCTATACATTGCCTCAATCGTTGGGATTGCAACAGGGATAGTGATGGTGCTTGTTACAAACTACTACACTGGGCTGAAATCGAAGAGCGTTATCGAGATAGCTGAGAGCAGTAAAAGCGGCCCAGCGCTCACGTTCCTTTCAGGACTTTCTGTCGGAATGAAGTCGACTATTATTCCAATAGTAACCATATCAATAGCCATATTAGCATCCTTCTATGCACTTTATGCTGCTCCCTTGCCTGAGGTGCTTCAAAACAGCGTAGGGGGGGTGAATCTCTCCAGGTTCATATATGGGATATATGGTAGCGCAACAGCGACAATGGCCATGATAACCTTGGCCGGAATAATCATGACACTGGACGGCTCAGGTCCTATAGCTGACAACGCCGGAGGGATAGCGGAAATGAGCGGCCTGAGCGAAGAGGTTAGAGAGAGGTTGGAGCCGCTTGATGCCCTTGGCAACGTAACTAAGGCCCTAACCAAAGGATACGCTATGGGTAGCGCCGCGCTCGCCGCTCTTTTGCTCTTCCAGGCATTTGTCCAGGATTATGTTGCCAGGGACCCATCGGTCCTATATGCTACAACTTCGGGCATTTCTATAAGCTTAGCTGGATTCGCCAATGCACTCATGAACTTTCTAAGCGGGCTAGTGGTAACGAAGCCTGTAATCCTAATCTCAATATTGATCGGCGCAATGCTTCCATATTACTTTACCTCTATGGGTCTTAAAGCTGTGACCAGGGCAGCTTATATGATCGTGGAGGAAGTGAGGAGACAGTTCAAGGAAAGACCCGGGATCTTGGAGGGCAAGGAAAAGCCAGATTACTATAGGGCAGTGGATATAAGCACGCAGTATGCCATAAAGAACATGATAGGACCATCCCTTTCCATAATAGTGACACCGCTCGTTTTAGGGATATTATTCGGAGGACAAGCGGTTGGAGCGCTAGTAGTAGGTGCAACCGCAAGCTCCATCGTTTTAGGTATAATGATGATGTGGGGAGGGGCAGCGTGGGATAATGCGAAAAAATATGTTGAGGCCGGGAACCTTGGAGGTAAAGGCTCGCCTGTCCATGAGGCGACAGTCGTAGGAGACACCGTTGGCGATCCTCTGAAAGACACAGTCGGCCCATCACTCCATATATTGATAAAGTTGCTCAACACGATATCGCTAGTCTTCATACCGCTGTACATGCTATACATTCTACAGGCTTTGTTTCCTTAAAATATAATTATTTTTTAATCTATGTGATCTAAAAACAATTCGATGATTCATGGTCAGGCTCCTGATAGCTTCGGCATTGCTAGTATCGTTGCTCTTGGCTACAATTCCTCAAGTTCACGCGGAGAATTACCAAAACATAATTAATAATGGCAACATACCATACGATTTGCTAATTTACGATAGCTATGATAATATGGCAGCTGGGAACTACTTGTCCAACTTAACAGTTTTCTATAAGGAATCTCCGTTTCCCGACATCACGCTAACCGGGTCTATACTTGGAATACCGCAGGAAGATCTAAAATCTGTCATTGAAATGCCGAGCATTTCGCATTTCAGGTTATCTCAACAAAATATAAGCGCCCTTATGAAAAATGGCAGGATTGAAATGAACGGCTGGACGATTTCATACGGAGGTAAAGGGATATTCCAGCTCAGTGACGGAAGATTCGTCGAAGGAATAGATGTCACGATAAGCTTTGCCTCAGGCTCTAAAAGCGCCATGTATGATTCTTCGACTGGTCTTCTTATAATGGAGAACTTCTATATCTCTTCTCAGCAGGGCAATGTCTATGCCTTCTTCTTAGAAATCTCTCCCTACGGACCAGTTTCGGGAACAAAGCTTCCGGTAGAGAAATTGACGATTCTTGAGCTCTTTTCTTTTCTTATAATAGCTCTAGCGGCTTATAGCATTTTCAATAGAAACAAATATAGGGTTCTATGAAAATAACATTGAAAACCTGTCAAATCAGAGGAGGAATGGCTAGAACCATAAATGAATTGCGTAGAACAGATCCTAGAAAGGCGGAAAGAATAGAAGCAATAGCTTCAATATTTATAAACATTGTGATATTTTTCCTGAGGCTGGTGGCTGGCCTTTTAATAGGCAGTGGTGCATTGATAACCGATGCTTTCCATGGCCTCAGTGACAGTATAACTTCCTTGGGAGTATTTGTATCTTCGAAGATCGCCTCGAGACCCCCGGATGAAGATCATCCGTTTGGGCATGGGAAGGCCGCAGACCTAGGATCCTTGTTCATAGGAGTCGCGCTCTTTGTCCTGGGCGGAATATTTTTAGTTGAGGGAGTCAGATCTTTCCTCGCACCAGCTCCTTATGAAGGGAAATATATAGTGTTGGCATCAACTATAACTCTGATCAGCGTAGCGATTAAATATTATAACTATATTTTCGCCAAAAGGCTGGGAGATTCAAGTAACTCCTCTCTATGTCTCGCAGATGCCCTGCATCACAAAATGGATGCTTTAATTACTCTTGGTGCTACTGTAGGGGTTATCATAGGGTATGCTACCGGCATTGCTAGAATAGACGCTTTACTCACGTTAGCGATCTCCATGTTTATCCTATATGAGGCGCTCGGGCTGATGACTAAGGTATCGCAAGTCCTCATGGACAAAAACGTAGAGGAAATCGTCCCAAAGATAAAGCAAATAACTAGTTCAATCAAAGGGGTTAAAGGCGTAAAAGAAGTTATAGTGAGGGACTCTGGAGGAGACCTACTGGTGGATCTAGTACTTGAAGTGAATGGAAAAATGAGCCTAGAGGAAGCACATTCTATAGCAGATGAGATTGAGTCTGAGGTCAAGGAGAGAATTCCAATGGTTAAGCAAATTCACATTCATGAAGAACCTACTCAATAAGGTCAGACCTGCGCGGGGCTGTCATCGCTTCAGCTCCGTCCTTTCGAGCTACATCATCCCAAACTTTAAATCTCTCCCTTCATAATAATAAACCCTGCTAGGTGGATGTTGATGTCCTTCAAGACACCCGAAGAAAAGTTCGCGACTCTTCTCGTGAACTACTGCATAGGAGTTAAGCCCCTTTCCGAAATATCCATATCCTCTACTATAGCTGCTATGCCTTTAATAACGGAGATATTCAAGAAGGTCGTAGACGCAGGCGGATACCCGAGAATAGTCATTTCCAATGAAGAGCTAAACGAGTACTTCTATAGGTATGCGCCTCCTGAGCTTCTGGAGTACCTTTCTCCGATAGACAAATTTATAATGGAAAACATCAGCGGCATGATACGAATCATAGCCCCCACGCATTCAAAGCCACTCATAAATGTAGACCCGGAGAGGATTAGAAAGGTGGCGTTGGCTTCTAAGCCCCTCAGTGACATAATGCTTAAAAGAGATGCTAGTGGCACTCTCAGGTGGACGGTGACAGCGTATCCAACGAATTCAATGGCTCAGGAAGCCGGGTTTTCTCCGTTAGAATGGAGAGAGTTCGTATTCAGGGCAGTGAAGCTTTTCTCAGAAGATCCTGTGCTGGAATGGACCAAGCAAGCAGCGCAGCAGGAAAAAGTAGCCCTTTTCCTAAAAAAGGCCAAGGAGATCAGAGTGCTTGCTGATGATACAGACCTTTATTTGAGGTTCGATGGTAGAATCTGGGTAAATGACGATGGAAAGAATAATATGCCTGGAGGCGAGGTATTCAGCTCCCCGATTGAGGATTCAGCAGAAGGATACATTACATATAGCTATCCAGCAATCTGGAGAGGAGTGGAAGTTAAGGGGATCCGGTTAAACTTCAAAAAGGGCGAAGTAATTGAGGCCTCAGCCGAAAAAGGAGAGGAGTTCTTGAAGAAAATGATCGCTACTGATGATGGTGCAAAGAGGCTAGGAGAATTTGCATTCGGGTTGAACTATAATATAGACAGGTTCACCAGGGAGATTTTATTCGATGAAAAGATAGGCGGTACCATACATTTGGCGCTGGGATCGGCATATATCCAAACGGGAGGGAAGAACTTCTCCTCAATCCATTGGGATATGATAAAAGACATGAGAAAGGGGAAAATATACGTAGATGGAGATTTGGTCTACGAAAACGGTGCCTTCATAAAAGGCATTATTTAGAATATTTTTCCTCAATATATTTAGCAAAGTAGCTTGGGTTTACATCCTCGCCGAGTGAATTCTTGAGAAGCTCCCTAGGAGCATATGTTGAGCCGAACCTATGTATCTTTTCCCTGAGCCACTCCCTTACGGCTCCGAAATCCCTTCTCTCAATTATTTCTCCTAGCTTTCCCATATCTGATTCCATTTTAGCCCCTATCTGCGCCGCTAGCACTGTCCCAAGGCTGTAGGAGGGGAAGTATCCTATGCTGCCTTGACTCCAATGGATGTCCTGCAGGAACCCCTCAGCAAAGTTTCTCGGTCTTACGCCCAGCATACTCTCCATCATGTTGTTCCATAACTCTGGGACGTCTGAGACTTTTACTTCCCCAGCTATGAGACGCTTCTCAATTTCGAACCTCAATGCTATGTGGAAGTTGTAGGTCAACTCATCAGCATCTACTCTTATTAGGCTTGGTCTGACAAGGTTTACGTATCTATAGATTTCTCCATCGCTATAATCTTTTAGCTCTGGGAATTCTCCTCTAAGTAGCTCCCCTATTATAGCGGAGAAAGCCCTGCTCCTCCCCAAGACATTCTCCCAAAATCTGGATTGGCTCTCATGCACCCCCATACTAACTCCCGTCCCTATGGGAGTGCCGGACAATGCTTCATCTATCTGTAGTTCATAGAGAGCATGTCCGAACTCGTGGACCGTGGATAGAATCGTCCTCCTTATATCGAACCCCTCATACCTTGTAGTTATCCTCACATCCTTCAGTCCTATGTTTATAGTGAACGGATGGGCCGATACATCAAGCCTGGCCCTGCTCTTTGGAAATCCCACGGTCTCAAGTATCTTCCTGTTTATTCTTTCTGCTTTACTAATTTCATATCTGAATGTCTCAAGATAATGACACCTTGGAAAAGTCTCATCATTCATTACTTTTTCCAGGGATTTTTTCAGCGTGGGTAATATGGCAGTGAACATTTCATCAGCCTTTTTGGTCGTAAACCCCTCTTCGAAGTAATCCATCAATGCATCGTATGGATGCTCTTCATACCCGAGTTTATCAGCCATTTCTCTTTCTAGCGCTACTATTTTGTCTAAGTAAGAAAGGAAGGGTTCAGCCTCCTTCTTTTCCCTCGAGATAACCCAGGCTTCATGCGCTTTTGTTGTAACTTCCCTCAGTTCAGCTATAAGCCTCTCCGGAAGCTTCCTTGCTCTCTCAACCTCCCTGCCCAGGACCCTGATTACCCCCTTCTCCTGATCGCTTAGCCCTTCTTTTCCTTTGGCCTTTTCCACCAGTTCCTGGAAATCTGGAGAAAGCAAAAGCTTATGCTGTAGGACTGCTAGCTGTGAGTTCGCTGTACCCCTTTCTGCTATACCCTCAGGTGGCATATAGGTCTCCATGTCCCACTCAATAAGCGACATTGCATAGCCTAGACTCCATATCTGTTTGTATTTATTCAATATCTCAAGTACAGTTGGGTCAGAGAAATATCTTTTAAACGAGTTATCCAATTCGAGCACCTCGACAAAGAAGCTAATAGGGAGACACAAGTTTAAACTTTTCCTTATTGCTATTACAACTGAAGCACCCGCCTTAAAAGGCGGGAGGAAAATCCAAAAGAATATTTATTGAAAACCGAACTCACTTTCGAGCTCATTCTCATTGATTTTTTTATACCTTTCCAAACTACCAACGTCGTACCAATCTCCTTCATAAATGTACCCATAGACTCTTTTCCCCATTTTTATAGCGTGCGGTACGAGGTCGCCCATGAAGTCAAAGTCCTTCTTAAGTTTTTCAATGATACCGCCTTCGAAGACGCTCCTTTGAACAACTCCCACTCCAATTGTAGCATTTATATTGAGCACGGGCTTCTCAACCATGCTTTTAACCTTTCCATCTTGGTCTAGCTCCGCTACACCAACAGGGACCGAGTATTTTCTAGAGACTACTAAGGTTATTTCGGAATTTTTCTCTAAATGAAATGTAAGAAGGTTGTTCAAATCGATCTTAGCGAGAATGTCTCCGTACCATATAAGGGCCAAATCATCCACGAGACCATCTAGATAAGCCTTATAGACGGCTCCGCCTGTGTTAGTGTAGCCTCCTGGCTCATCTATTGAATACGTAATTCTCACTCCAAACCTCTCTCCATTTCCGAAGTAGTTTCTAATATATTTCCACCTGTGGTTAACAAGCATGACTATATCCTTTATTCCAAACCTTTCTAGCCAACGTACAATGAATTCGAGCACAGGCCTTTCTTCATTACCAAGAGGTATCATAGGCTTCGGGATTATCTCAGTGTAAGGATGAAATCTGGTCCCCTTCCCTCCAGCGACAATCAAAGCTGTTGCTTTTTTCAAACATTCCTCACCAAATTAAGTTAAGCACTGCTTTCATAAAAATTTTTATGAACAATTTACGATATTTTCACAATTTTTTGAGGACCCCTAGATTTAAGCGTTTGAGCCCGAAAGCTAGGTTTTCTTCCTCAATATTTCGAGAAGCATCCTTGCATTGTCTAGCATCCAGTGGTCATTATTGAAAAAAACGTAGAGTTTCTCAGGGTGCAGTGAAAGAGATTTTTCGGCTATCTCTTCAAGCTCTTTTTCCGTATATCGATGGATATACCAATCACTTCTACCATGCAACCTGACGTAAATTATTTTACCTGTCTTGATAAACCAAGAAATTTGTGGGCTATCAACTGAGACTAGGGTTATACCGATTTTTTCGGCCCAATTGACCACCTCTTCGTTAAAGCACGAGGAGTTTCTGAATTCTATTGCCATTCTATTTCCAAGCTTTGCCGATTTTTCGAATAATTCTATTTTCTCAAGAGCCTCACGATTGCATGAAAAATTTGGAGGCATCTGGAATAAGAAGAAATCGATGACTTCGTCCATCGCAGTAAATAATCTTCTGAACTTTTCCCAAGTTTGTAGCGACAAAGGGCTAAGCCTTCTAATATGCGTTATTAACCTGTTGACCTTCACTGACCACCTCATATTAGCCCCTTTTTTCCTCCACCCTGAGATTTGCGAAGGGAATGGAAATCTATAAAAGCTAGCATTCAACTCGACAGCGTTGAGGCCTGAGTAAGATGAATACCAGTCGAAACTACCACCCTCGTTCCAGTCGTAAGTCCAACCGCTGGTTCCCACGTAAATTTGAGGCATATTCCACCTTCGCTGATCTTTGCATTTGAAGGGCCTGAAATAAAAACTCCTGCTCATCGACGAGCTAAAACGTTCTTTAACCCTAGCCAATTAAAAAAATGCTAGTAAAAGAAATAAATTAAAAGAGGACGAATAGCCCATAACTTCTTCAGTTAATTCAGAGGTCACAAGGGATTTCCGAACTAAAACCTTGAGGTAAGAATATGAGAGCAATTGCCACGGTTCCTGAGATGATCATTTCCCGGTTAAGG
The DNA here is from genome assembly GCA_022759165.1 of Thermoprotei archaeon. Lineage (GTDB taxonomy): Archaea > Thermoproteota > Thermoprotei_A > Sulfolobales > Fervidicoccaceae > ARK-14. Next base: position 8,177 of record JAEMPT010000082.1, on the reverse strand, counting down.
GCAGACGATTCTCGCCTGATATTCTTACTGGCGATCGAAGGGGAAGAATATACATCTGAGGCAATAAATGAAGGTACAGGCCTTAAGCTTACCCTTAAATGTAGTTGCGCACAATCGAATGACGAAATAGAAAAGATATTGAGCATGTTTGGACTAGGTAGGGCTCAGCTATTCTTCCCGAGAAAGCCTTTGGAGAGAGAAGATTGCATTTCGTGCTCGATCGCTGCCATATTGTCCTCGTTTTACGCTTTAAAAAGAGAAGTTAACATCGTCAATGAACTTAATGCTCCGCAAGAGCTCAAGGCTATTCTAGCTTCATCATTGCTGGGAGGCATGAATATATACTCGATAGGAGAGAAGGCCCCTGCATTGCTCAGATACTTTTATCCGCATGAAGCACTTAGGGTGGCAGTTCTCTATAGGGAGCCGAAAACCTTGGAAATCATAGCACCTAAGAGCTCGATCTACGATATGATAGAAGGTCTTTCCTTAATATATGCGGGAGAAAGCGAGGCAGGAGCCAAAGCCATCATAAGAGCATCGAATGCGATATACGCGTCAGCTCAGAGCGGTGATAGACCTTCATCGCTACCGCTATTTCCTGGGGAAGGGAAAGAATACCTGTTGCTCCCCTCCTCTACTACATGTAGCCCCTATCTAATGAAGCTAAATGCAGAGGCTTCAGATTATATAAAGAAGCAGGGGAGAGCATCGATATCTAGGCTCTCTAGGGGGGCAACAGTTCTCATAGGCTGATCGTATTTTTCTGCATCGCTTCCTTCGATATATCGCTTTTATTAAGTAGAGATGAAAGCTGGAAGCATAATCTCCTCGGGTGCTCGTTTAATAAGAGGACCTGGAGGACCGCATTCTCTAAGTCCCTCGGTATAAAGGTCCCATCGATTTCTGGACACTTCACACCCTTCACGATCAATCTGCCCTCGCTCGTCACCCCATAGTATCTATTTGGGGCCCCCCTCCTCACCGTTGCTTCTGTTCTCGGTATTACAAGGTATCTGAACACATTTTCAAACTTTATCTTCATCCCGGTGGATCTTTCGATCATATCTTTGAGCTCAACCGCCTCATTCTCGGAAAATCTCTTTCCTTGCTTCCACGCGAATATGCTGTCTACTATAAAATGGATCACTTCGTAACCGGCCTGGGAAGCAACGACGATAGCTTTCCTCATCAGCTCCCTCGCTATGGATACAACACTCTCATATGCTGGGACGCTGCCGAAGCGAGAATTTCTGTAGCCAAGGTATCCAAAGCTGGCCACCATTATCCACTTGAGCGCTTTTTCCCTCCTAGAATTCATCCAGCCGTTCATCGACCTAATCTTTTCCCTCCTATCTACTAGCCTCTTTAGCGTGCTCGCCACAAGTCCATCGATGTCCATGCATATCTCATGCATGCTCCCGGGCGGTCTTAGGCTTCTCTCGCAATTTGGTCTGTTGATGGTTTCAGGCGATATGTTGAACTTCGCTATTATAGTAGGGTATAGACTGGAGAAATCCAGCTGCAGGACGTTTTCGTATATGCCTGGTCTCGGAAGCCCGACAAGGCCACCGCTATCTCCCTCTAAGAGCTCTTCTATCCCCCTCCAAGCATCGCCCCTCAATCTAGCTTGGGGAACGGCCATTCTCCTGTTAACTGCCTCCATTGCCTCTATGTCCGTTAGAATCTTCCCTATGCTTTTCTCGGCAGTTTCGTCCAGGTTAGAATATGAAAGCCTGGAAAGCTCCATTAGTCCTATCAAGTCTTCGACCGGGTTGCCATGCTCTTCTATGCAGACGGGCGCATAAACTTCTTCACAAGTGACCCATCTGCTTTCTATGAGAGCAATGTGATGACCCTCTGTAAATTCTCCTACGGCTTGCGAACCAATCTTTTCTTTTCTAATTTTTTCGATATTCCTGTCAATTACTCCGCTTGTAGTCAGCTCCGAGGAAGCTATAAGAGCATCATCAGGGCTGATGTCTTTGATTTGCATGACCCTGAGAGGGGGGAAGTCGAACTCAAGTCTCCATGGATCTTTCCCCTCCCAATCCAACATTGTTATCCCCATTCTCATGAGCGCCAATGATTCGCTCGATGGCTGGAGGTTGAGCCTCTTGGCGATTCCCATGCTCTCGATCCTTCTAGCTATTTTTTTGAAGCAAGGCGCACAGTCAACTTCTACCTTCACGAGCTCCTTCCGAGAGTCATACCAAGGTGGCATCAGCCAATCTTCTATCGAGACCTCTACGACGAATGGGGTCTCTATGAGAGAGCGACTCATTTCCTCTGCGCTATGCTTCAAGGGATCAAAGTAAAAAGGATAGCTGCTTTTTAACTCTCTTACCTCCAGCTTACCCTCGCTATCAAGTTGGAGTAACCTCATCTTTCCCCTGAGGAATCTAGCGTCCAGAGTCCACCTTCCGCTCAATTTCATCTATCCTCTTCAGAGCCCTCGCTAAACCGGCAAGAACTATAGCGTAAGCCTTATCATATGGGGGCACCGCCCTGAAAACGGGGGCTATATCCGCATAGCTATCGATTATCTCCTCGAATGCCCTCTTCAGCTCACGGTCATGAATATAATCCATCAACTTCCTTATCCTATCTACTTCAGATTCTACAGCCATTCTAGTAGAAGGTACTGTCCTCCCCATTCTCGGCTCACCTCATATAGTTCCCTTATCGAGCCTGAAGCAGAAGCTTCCGGTTTACTCGGATGCTTCACTAAGAAAGCTCTGTAGCTTTTCTTGCCATTCCTTTCGAGCTTAATTATTACAGATATCGCGTGGTGGTGCATTTTGCCTCCCTCCGGAAGAAACCTACCGAACTTCGTGACCCGGTTTAGTAGAACAATTCTCTTCCCACTTACCATAGCCTTCCTTAAAGCAGCCGTTAGTGGAGTTAGTCTCCAATATTCCTTTGGTTGCAATGGAGAGTGAACATATGGGTCGAAGATCACTAAGTTCTCGGCTGGAATCGAAATAGCTTCCTTAATCATCTCAACAGCATCTTCTATTTTGAATGCTCTAGAAATCAACAGTCCATCCTCTGAGCATCCCATAATCCTCAGAAACGTCCGCACAGCGTATAGGTCATAGGTCATCTGGTTATCTTGCACTATACCTAAGGCTGCGCCGCCGCGACAATGGAGGCTCGCCACAGCTATATATGAGGCATGCAGTATCAAATCAAAATCTCCATATATTTCGGAGATAGCCCCACCCGGGAGACATCCTGCTAGATGATCAATAGTAGGGATTCCTATTTTGATGCAACTTTGCTTTGCCAGCTGCTGACGAATCTCCACATACGTCGCCTCAGCGCTAGGTACCATCTATGGAAAATTTTCTCTTTTGATTAGAAAAGTTTGGATTGACAAAAAGTAGCTGGAGAGGGGTGAATGAAACTATTTTATAATTATTACAACTGGAGACCATCCTTTACAGGAATCGGCGAATGAATCAAATCATGAGAACCTTAATGAGATAAAGTATGTAGCCTAGAATACCAATCGGGGCGGTCACACCGAAATATCCGAACCATATTGCTATAGATTCTATCGGAGATACTACCAAGGCGATTTCTAAGGCAGCTTTGGAAGCGAAATCCAAGGTATAAGCACCCAATGCCATGGCTAGCCCGGGGTAGAATGTACCATAAAGGGCCTTTTCGCCCACAATCGCGCTTATCCCCTCATCGTCTCTATTCTTTACAATGAAGATGAGACCGACTATCGACTCTGGCACTACTGTAGCAAGAGGAACAATTAGCACTGATAGAGCGGTTTCATTCATATTAAGCAGAATCCCTAAAGCGTATATTCCGCGTACCATGAGCTCTCCGCCAACATATAGCATAACCACAGAAGAGCCTACCTGCAAAAAGGGAAGCTTTAACTTCAAGGAAGGCTCTTTTGCTACGTTTGATTCTCCTCTTAGCATGAAATAAGAATAAATGAAATATACAGCTATAATAACTATGCCATAAATCCTGCCGTAGATGCCGTGCGTCTCGGGGTGAAGAAACATTATTGGCAGCAATGGCAACGTAAATGCTAACAAAGGTACTGCCACAAACTTGTGCACTCTAACGACTCTGCTTTTTCTTTTGCCAAAGTAGTATGATGCTATTGCGACCAGAACTACGGCTGGATAAATTATCGTGCTCGCCATAAATGGCTGCGAAACGATTGTTCCCCAAGCGATGTTCTTTTTTCCTTCTACTAGAGCTATGACAAATACTGCCATTTCTGGTGCTGAGGTCATCAGTGGAGCCAAGATCATGGCTATACTTGCGCTTGACTTGTTTATTCTCCATGAAATCCAATCAACAAGCTCCTCGACCATTATGCCAGCTAAAATTACGAGCCCTATGCCTATGAGGATTTCAAGAGAGGCGCCCAATAGGCTCATGGAATTTCTACCTCCATCTGATGAAAAGCGATTTGAACTCTTCCATTGAAAAGGCGCCCCTCTTGAAAACCATGAATGGCGTGAAGATCCTGTTTTTGTACCTCCTCACTAAAGACCAGAGAGAGTAACTGAATACGATGATCCCCACTTCTTCTCCGCTAGTCCTTATCTCTTCGATCACCTTCATTATCTCTTCTCTCTTGCTAGATTCTATTACTCGTAAAGTTATTTCCTTGCCCGGAAACAGCTCCTCAACCCTTTGAGCGAGGCTCTTCTCATTTTCTCTTCCAAGAACTATTATTGACTTGGCTCTGATATAAGATACGTAGGGATAAAACGAGTTCACAAGCAATAGATCACAGCCTGACATAGGATGGCTCGCAAAGGCCCTCCTGGCTAGCTCTATCCTGGAGACCAGTCTCCCCTCATCTTCTAGGTCAGCTATCAATAGATCGATCTTCTCCTGCTCTAAAGAGGCCAATAAAGCGTCCGGAACAGAATGCGCGACCCTTATAATGTACCTAGCAGGGACTCCAATTTCGTTTAGATGATCCGTTATGTCCTTTAACGGCTTAGCATCTCTCTCCATCAGTTTCGACCCAAAGGATAAAGGAGTCTGCTCAGGAACTTTTATGATGTGAGCGATGTTGACCTCGCCATCCTTTTGCTTAGCAATATGGGCCGCTATCTGTACTATGCCAATTTTCTTGCTTGAAGGATAAAGGACCATTACCCTGAAGTCTTTTCTTATAAGGCTACCGTAAGCAGTTACGATGGGAAGTTCATGCTCTACCTCATACTTAAAAAAGAAACCCTTGTACAGCACTCCTCCGAGAGCAACTAGGCCGAGTGTTATGAGAGTTGCTATAGGGCTAAATATTAATGCAGCGAAGAAGAAAAATATCTTAACAACGAGCCCGCTCAGCGGAATTATGGGAAAAAGGGGAGTCTTGAAACCATAATTTAGCTTCTTTTCATATAGAAGCCTTAGCTTTATCCCGGAGTAATTTACAACTATGAATAACAAGTTGAAGAGTATACCTACCACGAAGGCGGAAAGAAGCAAGTCCATGAAGAAAGACATAACAGCCATAATAGCAGCAGTGAATAGGATAGATTTTGATGGGGTTTTGTGCTTTTCATGGATCTCTGAGAAGAACTTAGGGAACTCTCCAGCTCTTGCCATGGCTAGGAGAACCCTTGAGGAAGAAAACATCGTGGAATTTATAGAAGACAATATCGTAGCGAGCCCGCTTAGCGCTATAATGGGGCCGCCATATTTGAACAAAAATGAAGCGGCCTCCATCACGGTCCTATCGCCAAAAAAGGCTGAAAATTCGTATGCTCTATCCCCCAAAATTCCCATCGTAGATATCGTAACGATCAAATACAGAAATGTTGCTGAGGCTAGTGTTAGCAAGATTGCCTTGGGCAGACTTTTCAGTGGAGACTTAGCTTCCTCTGCCGTTTGTGCCAGTATCTCGTATCCTTCGAAGGCAATTACGACAGTGATCATACTAACGAATATCGATGGCAAATTAGTGAACTGAACGCTGTCGAATAATGCGGAGCTCAGCTTACCTGTAGTTATCCCAAAAAACGTTCCGTAAACTCCATATAGCAATATGATCGATACAAAGAACACACCAATCAGGACTGAAAACCACCCTACTTTAGCAGTTCCGCTGTAATTTAAGTAAGCAAAAACGAATATCAGCGCTAATGCGATCATTCGATTAACCAAGTATAAATGCGAGCCTAAATGGAAACCGAGCCCCTGAAATAGCTGTGTGAACATTACAGCGAAAGACAATGCGTAAAAAGTCCCAGCCATGGTATGCGCTAGCCAATTTATCCAACCAGCAAAGAAAGGGAAGGGCCTAGGCATCGTAAGCTTAGCCCAGATATAACCCCCTCCAACTTCGGGTATCGCCGAGGTGATCTCCGTGTATACTAAGGCAGTCAAAGTTGCTACCAAAGAGCTGAAAATTAGTGTGAACAATGCTCCTAATGTGCCGCTCAAGGCTATAGTTGGTCCTATTAGAACAACTATCGAACCGCCGATGATCGCGCCTAGGCCTATGAAGAACGTATGCATGAAGCCGAGCGAACGCACCAGTTTGTCCTTCCTCTTAGCCAAATTTTAACGACACCCCAATTCAATATTTTCAACTAAAACGTCTAGGCGCACTTTTCTCAATCTAAGGTGCAAATTCTTCTTGAATTCTTACTAGCTTTTATATTAGCTAAAATCATTAAATATTTTTTCCGAATCTATTTTAACCTAATTCTTTGGAGTGTTATTAAACATACTAGTTAAAATAATATTTTTAACATTTAAGAAAATCTGTTTATAAGTTTAAATGAATACAGAAATTTATAAATACTTATTTCTTATTATTTATTATTGGAAAAGTGATGTCGCCATGGCTTCGTACCTTCAGTGGATGTCTCAGGTTCTAAAAGAAGCTATATCATTAGGCGGTCTTCCTGAAGAGCTCCACGACCTGATCTTCAAGCCCGAAAGAGTCATTTCAGTAAAAATACCTGTTAAGATGGATAACGGAAAGGTGGCAGTTTTTGAAGGATACAGAGTACAACACAACAGCGTCTTGGGACCTTACAAAGGAGGAATTAGATATCATCCAGATGTAACACTAGATACAGATATGGCTTTAGCGTTGGGAATGACTTTAAAAAACAGCCTCGCAAACATTCCGTACGGCGGTGGAAAGGGGGCAGTCAAGGTTGACCCAACTAAATTAAGCTCGCGCGAGCTGGAAGAGTTGAGCAGAGGGTACGTCAGGGCTCTATACAAATTCATTGGTCCCGAAGTTGATATACCCGCGCCTGACGTTAATACGAATCCACAGATCATGGCTTGGATGGTGGACGAATATAGCAAGCTGTCCGGGAGGAACGTACCTGCAGTTTTCACCGGAAAGCCTCCTGAGTTATGGGGAAATCCTGCAAGGATCTACTCAACAGGATTTGGAGTAGCTATCCTAGCGAAAGCAGCTGCTGATGCTTTCATGGGTGGGATTGAAGGCAAAAAGGTAGCTGTACATGGATTTGGGAACGTCGGTAGCTATGCCGCCTATTGGCTATCAAAGCTAGGAGCTAAGGTGATAGCCATTAGCAACATTTATGGAAGCGTATACGATCCGAATGGTATAGACGTCGAGTTAGCGATAAGTAAGCCCGAAGTGATAAAGGATGTTAGGACATATCCTAAGGGTCAGAAGTCCAACGACACAGATGTGCCGCTGTTCGTCGATGCCGATATACTTGTGCCAGCATCACTGGAGAACGTAATAACTCCTGAAAAGGTGGAGAGAGTAAAGGCAAAGCTTATAGTTGAGGGGGCGAACGGACCAACAGTTCCAGAGGCAGAAAAGCTTCTGTATTCGAGAAAAGGCTTCCACGCAGTAATACCAGACATTTTGGCCAACTCCGGTGGAGTTGTAATGTCATATCTCGAATGGGTTCAGAACCTATATTGGTTCAATTGGAGCGAAGAGGAGGCAAGGGAAAAGCTAAGGATCATAATGATGGATAACTTCAAGAGGGTTATGGAAGCATGGAAGAGGCTCAGCGATAAGAACGCCGATAAGCTGGTGACGATGAGAGACGCATCATTTGCTCTATCCGTCGAGAGGATTTACAAAGCAATGAAACTTAGAGGGCAGATCTGAGAAGGCCTGTGACCAACTCGCAAAGCACGGCTTTAGTTAGGTTCAGATCTAAGAATAACCAATTTTT